>DASUHB010000025.1 GCA_036273715.1 Gemmatimonadaceae bacterium | reverse complement strand
TCATTCTCCGGCGTGAGGCATTCGACGACGCGGCGCCGACAGGACCGCAGTTAGCGGGTGCGATCCGCGATTTCATCGCGAGCGCGGAGCTCTGGAAGGCGGCCACGCTTAGGAGCTTTGCCTTGACGGCAATGCAGCGCGCCGCACCACCGAAAGGGGCGCGGGCCGGCGGTCCGTGGATGCCAGTCACGGAGAAGAGCGGTCCTGCCCTCCGCGATTTCACGAACTACGCCCGCGAAGAGCCGGCGATCGAACTCGAGGCCCATGCCTAACTCGCTCGCGCAGCTGCTGACAGCGTGGCGCGCACGCGCCGGCGAGCTCCGTGAGTACGGCGGTGACGCCTCGGCTCGCGCGCTCGAGCACTGCGCAGACGATCTCGAGGCTGCGCTGCGCGCGGAGCTCGGCGAAGCACTGTCACTTGACGCCGCCGCGCGCGAGAGCGGATACAGCGTCGACCATCTCGCGCGCCTCATTCGCGAAGGCGCGATTCCGAACGCGGGGCGGAAACATTCGCCGGCGATTCGCCGTGCGGATCTGCCGCACAAGGCCGGAGCCTTGCGCACAGTTGCGCCAGGTGCCACATCCCGCTCGCAGATCGCGCAGTCCGTCGCCAACTCGTATCAAGGGGAACGGCGATGACTGATGCGAAACGATCGAAGCCGTGGAGCTATTCCACTGGCGAGCGAGGTAGGAACCGCGTGCGCGCGTTCGCACACGCGACGACGGGGCGAGTCTTTCTCGAGTATTACGAACAGGTCGGACGCGGCCTCAAGCCGAAGATCTGTCGCGTGGGACTCGGGGTATGCGATCGCGATCGGGCGAAGGCCGCGGCGGAGGAGCTGGCCGCTCGGCTCAGACGCGCAGAAGCACCGACACGAGAGCATGCGACGCTCGGCGTGCTGTTTGACAACTACGCGAAAGAAGTGACTCCGGACAAGTCGTTAGGCAAACAGAAGCACGACCGTGCATGCGCTGAGATGTTCCTTCGTGCGTTCGGTACCGACACCGAGGCACGGCTGCTCAGTCGTCGCGAGTGGGACCGCTTCATTCGTGATCGCCGCAGTGGCGCGATTCGCACGGAACACCAGAAGAAACGCCGGTCTGTCCGCAACCGGGTGATTGCCTACGATCTGCAGTGGCTCCTCGCGGTGCTCAATTGGGCGACCACGGCATCCAACGGCGCCGGTGGCGTCTTCCTCGACCGCAATCCGCTCAAGGGGTTCGAGCTGCCGCGGGAGCCGGCACCCGTGCGGCCGATGTTGTCGGACGAAGAATACCAGGCGATGCTCGCGGCCGCGCCGCGCGTGCATCCGTATTTCGAGCTCGCACTCGTGCTGGCGCACGAGACGGGACACCGCATCGGTTCGATCCGGCAGCTGAGGTGGTCGGATGTGCAGCTCGACGCACGGCTCATCCGTTGGCGAGCCGAGAGCGACAAGATTCAATTCGAGCACGAGACGCCGATGACGGACGCAGTTGGCGAGCTACTCGCGGCGCGGCGCCGTTCGACACTCAGTATCGGCGATGCATGGATATTCGCTGAGCCGGGCGATCCGGGTCGGCCCTGCGATCGGGACACGTTCTCGTGGTGGTGGGAAGAAGCCGAGCGGCACGCAAAAATTCCGCACGTCGCACGCCGCGGCTGGCACAGTCTCAGACGGACGTTCGCGAGCGAATTGAAGCACGTGCCGCTCAAGGACCTGTGCGAGTTAGGCGGCTGGAAGAGCGCGGATACGGTCATTGAGTGCTACATTCGGCCCGACGAGGCGACCATGCGCGACGCGCTAGCGCAGCGGAAGCCGATTCGGAAATCCGGGACGGCCTGACTTTTCGGAGTTCACACATGAGTTCACACATCGCGCCTCACACACCGATACAACACGGCCCCGCACGAGCCCGTAACTCGTTGCAGGGCCTAACGGATGGGGCGAGATTCGAACTCGCGAGGGCTGTTACACCCCACACGCTTTCCAGGCGTGCGCCTTAAACCACTCGGCCACCCATCCTGAATCAGACCCAAAACTAATGACGCGAGCCCGCCGAATACAGCGGGCTCCTCTTGGTTGAAATCGCCACGTGCGGGCGTTGCCGGCGCGTTGCGTTTCGCGCTACGGTCCGGGCGAGGCCGAGCTCGAGCCGGTCGCCGCACCACCGAACGCCGTCACGATTTTGAGCGCCTCGTCTTTGCTGAACCCCTTCGCCATGAGCGCGTCGTACAGATTGCGCACGAACGTCGCCAGGTTCTGCGCCGCGTCGGGCTTGGCAAGCACCGCCAAACGCGCAGTCAGCGATACGGCTGCGAGTTGCCCCATGCGCGCGGTCTGCTGATCCATCATCGACCGCAACATGGTTTCCATTGCGGCGCCCGAGGAGTCCGGCTTCGCCGGCGCCGTCGGCTGCTGGGCACTCGTTGCCGGTACGTACACGGCGAACAACACCGCCGCCAGTGCGATGCTCGCGGCGTGGCACGCGCCTAACACCGCGGGAAGGTTACGACTGCGCTGCATGACCGACCTCGGAGATGGGGAACCGCGCCTAACTTATGGCGGCGTGCGGTGCGCCGCCAGATGCATAGCCGGCGATGCGCTGCGTCCCCCGGGGCGCCGCCCTCGTTAGACCAGGCAACACATCGATCCGGAGATCAGGGCGCCAACACCGCCAGCACCAGCTGCGCCGTCTCCCGCGACGTTCCCTCGTAGTAGAACACATACACCTTGTGCGTCTTCTCATCCACCGCACAGGTGCGCGCCGCGCCGCCCGTCGGCACTTTCTCGACGACCGTGAACTTGTCCGGCGAATCCTCGTGCACCACGGTCATCGTGCTGTCCACGCGGTTCGCGTTGAACGCGAGCTTCGTTCCCGGATCGAACGCGTTCTCGTCGGCGCGGCTCGGCACGTGGATGCGCGACACGACGCTGCCGTTGTCGGCGTTGACGACCACCATCTCGCTGTCGCACGCCATGAAGAGCCGGCGCGACGCATTGTCCATCGCCAGACCCTGCGCGCGCCCGCAGTGCGGAATGCGGTAGGTATCCTCAATGTTGTAGCTCCTCGTGTCGACGCGCTCGACGAACCCCGAGTCCTCGACGTTGAGAAACAACTTCCCCTTCCCGTCCGCGACGCCCGACTCGAGGCCGACGCCGATGTTAGGCTTTGCGATGAGCGCTCCGGTCTTCATGTCGACCACCCACGCGTTCGGACCCTCCCATGTGAACGCGCGGTGCGTCACCGGATCGTAGCGAATGCCGTCGCCCTTCGTGTCGACGTGTCCCGTCACGGCCTGCGTCTTCAGGTCGAACAACACACCATCGCGAACGAAACCGCGGTTCTCATCGTGGGCGATGGCGTACCCGCCGCCGCCGCCCGCGATCGTGCCGATCGCCGTATCCTTGTCCACGTCGAACACCATGTCGCCTAACCCATAGAGCTTGCGCCCAACGGGATCCACAATGATGTAATCGGCGCGCGTGTGACCCAGCACCATGCGCTTGACCACGTGATAGTGCGGGGCCTGAGCCGCAACCGATGAGCTCGCAAGCGACAACGCCGCACATGCGGCGAACGATGCGAACACGCGAGACCGGAGCATGTCGTGTCCTCGGATGAAAGGATGCGATGCTAAACGGCGACCGACCGGCGATGCACCGCTTCGGGCGCCGTGCAGTACATCGTAAGCAGAATCAAGGTACACCGCGTACCTGCCAGCCACGTGACACGCCGCTGGAGATCCTCGCGGCGATGCCCGTAACAGGCCCCTCTCGGACGCTGCCGCACGACGCTCAGTCGGCCTTGAGCGCGACCGCTGGATCGACGCGCGCCGCCTGCCGCGCCGGGACGTAGCTGGCGAGCAACGCACTCACCACCAGCACGGTCGTCGCGACGCCGAACGACGCCGGATCCCGCGCCGACACTCCGACCACCCACGCGCCTAACAGACGCGCCGCGGGGGCAGCGCCGCGGCGAGGCCGAACAACGTCCCGATGACCACCGGGCGAACCGCCGCGCGCATGAAATCGCGCACGACAGCCTGCCTGGTCGCGCCGAGTGCCACGCGCATGCCGATCTCCCGCGTGTGCCGTGCAACGAGAAACGCGATGACACCGGCCAGCCCGAGCGCACAGGGAATGAGCGACACACCGCCGGCGGCCGTGAAGTCAAGGGTGCTGCTGCCACGCGTGATCCAGCGGGCTCTACGTTGGGCGGGTCATCGGCGCCGTGGCTTGGCGCCGGAGAGTGCTGACCTAGGGATCGCCGCTGTGCTCGCTTGGACGATCTCCACGCGGAGATCTTTTCTTGCCGAGCTTTGTGCGCGCCGCCTACATATAGGGCGCGCGCCGAGTCGATCGGCGCCGCCGCCGCGTTCACTGGATGCGGCATTCCCCGGGCAACACGGGAACCATGCTCATAGGGCTCACCGCACGCGCCGTCGTCGCGCCCTTTCTCAGCGGATGTCCGGCGCCCGTTAGGCAGCCGGCGGCATCGCCGTCGTGTTCGCGGCCAATACCGTGACCGCTGTACGGAGCTGGATGGACTCGCGCTATGCGCCCCACGTAAGGCGCTGCTCGGCCGGCCGCTCGAGCGCCACCGCCTAACGGTTCATGCGGGGCGTCGTCCTCGTGCTTGCGGCCGCGGCGATGCCCATCTGGCGGGTCGCCGCGCAGCCGGATTCGATCGCCGGATGGCGGGTCGTCGCCGGAGTCGACGCCGGCGCGCCGGACGGATGGGTGCAGGTGCGCGAGAACGCGACCGCCGGGACGCGCGTGCGATTCGGTCCCGACGTGCGCGTCCGGCGCGTGTTCGACTACTCGTTAGGCGTCGGCCGCCGGCTCGGCGCCCGCACGTGGGCCGACCTCGCGATCACGAGCACGACGCTCGATGGCCGCACGACGCTGCCCCGCGATGTCACGTTCAACGGCGCGACGCTCGAGCGCGGAACCGTTCTCCGCACATCCGTCGGCTTCCCACAATTCATGACGTTGACCGGCACCGTGAGCCGGCGCGTCTTGACGTTAGGCGGCGGCCAGCTCGATGTCCGCGGCGGGATCACGTTCGTCGCCCTGAGCTTCCAGTTGCACGGCACGCTCGCGCCCGGCAGCGCGTTGCACGAAACGAGCGAGGACTTCGTGACGCAGGAACTGCCCATACCGTTAGCCGGCGTGTCGATCGAGCTACCGGTTGCCGCGCGGCTCCGCGTATTCGCCGACGCCGACGGTTCGTACCTGCCGCGCGTCAACAGCCTGCGGCGCGAGGGCGGCGAGGTGACGCTGCGCCAGAGCGGCGCGAGCCTGATTGCAGGATTGCGCGGCGATGTCGCGAGAACGATGCGGATCGATCTCGGCTATCGCGCAAGTGTGCTCGCACAGCACGAGGCAAGTCGCGAAGACGGCAACGACATCGTGCTGCGATCCAGCATGGTCGCGCTGCGAGTCACACTCCGACGATAGCCGACCGCGCCGGCGCCGGCTGCCAGACGCCGGCGGCTCTCGCCTCGCTCTTCTACAAGAGGAGCCACACGTGCCGGCGTGCAAGCGCAAGACACGGGGGGCGTCGAGCCGCGAGGCACGCCGTGTGCGTACCGATAGCATGGGTGTGCGGCGACGGTTGCACCGCATCTCGTGGTGCGCGCCCGGCACTCACCTTCAGCAGGAGGGATCGACCATGGGAGACGTGAAAAACGCACCGCCCGGTCAGAGTGGCAATCCCGGTACGCCGAAGGAACGCGAGCACGAAAACCCCGATCGCGGCCACCGCGAAGAAGGCGGGATGGGCGGCAGCGGCCGGGAGAATCCCAATCACGAGCGGGATAGAGGAACTGGAGGCGGGAGTGGTGGCGGTGGCGGTGGCCAGTCAGGGAGCGACCCCAACCGTCAACGGGGCGGATCCGGCGGGTCCGGCGGATCAGGGGGCCACGGAGGCGGCGGTCACAGCACCTGATTGAAGTACCACCAAACGGCCAGCGACGAGTGATGTCGCTGGCCGTTTGGCGGCTGCGCGACGCAGCAGCCGTGGCAGCGCGTTCGCCTTGATGCGTGGATCCGGCGCGCGCAGGCGGACGCGCTGTCGTACTAACGGACGGGGTGAGATTCGAACTCACGATACGGTTGCCCGTACTCCGGTTTTCGAGACCGGTGCCTTCAGCCACTCGGCCACCCGTCCTTCACGGAACGTGAATGATGCCACGGCGCAGGGCGCGAGTCAACGCGCCGCCCCGCGCACGCTGCCCCCCACCCGTCCGCTCGCCCGCGCCGCGCGCGCCGCGCGCGCCGGCGCTCTTGACAGCCCATAGGTAGATAGCCAACATGTTGGCGACCTAACTATGGCGGCGCGCGTGCCCAAACCCACGAGCCAGAGCGACATCGTCCCCGGGACGCTCGACATGCTCATCCTCAAGACGCTCACGATCGGGCCCATGCACGGGTACTCGATCGCCCAGCACATCGCGCGCCTTTCCAAGGATGTGCTGCACGTCGAGCAAGGCTCGCTCTACCCCGCCCTCGAGCGCGTCCAGAAGAAAGGATGGGCCACCTCGCGCTGGCGCGCGTCGCCCACCGGACGGCAGGCGCGCTACTACACCATTACCGCCGCGGGCCGCCGGCACCTCGGCGAGACCAGAAGCGCGTATCAACGCACGGCGCTCGCCATCGCGCGCGTGATGCGGCGCGCCTGATCCCTGCCCGCTCATGTCGCTGATCGACGGCCTCCGCTATCGTCTCCGCGCTGTGTTCGGCGCCCGCCGCCACGCGCGCGACGCCGAGCGCGAACTGCGGTTCCATCTCGATCTCGAAGCGGCCCAACGCCGCCACGACGGCGCCCCGGCCGCGGACGCCGAGTTCGCCGCGCGCCGTCAGTTAGGCAACCGCACCGCGGTCGCCGAGGCCATGCGCCGCGTCGCGGGGCTCGGCTGGCTCGATACGACGCGGCAAGACGTGGCGTTCGCGCTCCGCGGCATCCGGCGCGCGCCGGGCTTTTCCATCGTCGCGGTCACCACACTGGCGCTCGGAATCGGCGCCGCCACGGCCATCTACGCCGTGGTCAACACGGTTCTGATCCGCCCTCTGCCGATCGTCGACGCCGATCGCGTCCTCGACCTCGAGTTGGTGCGGCCGGACTCGTCACACGAACCGACGATCTTCTTCGTGTCGGTGCCGCAATTCCTCCGCTGGCGCACGGAGCTGCGCAGCTTCGCCGCCATTGGCGCCGTCAGGCCGATGCGTGAGGCTCCGTTAGGAAAACACAGCTTCGCCGAGCGGCCGCTCTGGATGGATGCGAAGGACGTGGTTCGGGTCAGCGCCGTGACACCCAACTATTTCAGTGTGCTCGGAACGGCGCCCGCCCTGGGCCACGGATTCGGTGCCGGCGATGCTGGTGCGACCGCTGATCGCACCGCCATCTTGTCGTACGCCTATTGGCAGCGTGCCTACGCCGGCGATCCACACGCACTGGGCCGAACGATCGAATTCGGCGGCGACACCTACACGATCATCGGCGTCATGCCGAAAGGGTTCGCCTTCCCCGAAGATACGCAGGTTTGGACGTCCGCCGCACCCGACATCGAGTCATTCAAGACCAACGAATACACGTTCGGATTCCATGTGGTGGGCCGCCTGCGCAATGGCATCTCTTCAGCGCAGGCCTTGTCGGACCTGCGCACACGGTTCGCCTCCGACACGGTCGGCGTCCGCTCGCTGACAGACCTGCGCGTCGTGGCGCCGCGCGTTCGCGATGCATTGGTCGAAGAAGTGGCCACGCATCTGGTGATCATGACCGCGTGTGTCGGCCTGCTCCTGCTCATCGCCACGGCGAACGTCACGAACATGCTGCTCGTGCGCGGAACGGCGCGGCGCCACGAGATCGCCGTCCGCCTCGCGTTAGGCGCCGGGCGCCGCCGCGTCGTGCGGCAGCTCATCACCGAGGCGATGATGTTGGCGGCGCTTGGCGCGGGCGCGGGTCTTGGCGCCGCCGCCCTTATCGCCCGGTTCGTCGCGGCCGAGCCCACCCTCAACTTGCCGCGCCGCTCGTTCGTCACCCTCGATGCGTCGGTGGTCCTTGTCGCTGCCGTTGCCGCGATGGTAGTCGGTATCGTGTGCGGACTCGTGCCGGCGCTGACCGTCTCCCGCGAAGCGCTCGAAGCCACCTTGAGAAGCGAGACGGCGCGGCACAGCGTCGGGCGACGCCCTCGTCGACTGCGAAATGCTCTCGTGGTCGGACAAGTGGCGACGGCGATGGTGTTGCTCGCCGGCGCGGGGTTGCTCGTGCAAACATTCCATCACCTGATGGAGCTCCGACCCGGCCTTACGGAGGAGGGCGTCCTCACAGCGAGCATCTATCCTGGCTCGCCGGCGACGGACACGGTCGCACGCGTGCTGGCCGCTCGTCGCATCTCGGACCGCCTGCGCGCCTTGCCCAACCTGTCGGATGCGTCCGTCTCGACGACATCCCCGTTGGGCGGCGCGATCTCGTTCCGCGACCTTCGCGTTCCAGGGCTCGTACCGGCCGACTCCGCGAAGGCCTATACGTTGTTCGCCGGCATCGACAGACACTATTTCACGACGCTGGGCATTCGTGTCGTGCGCGGCCGCGCATTCACGGAACAGGATCTCGCGCGCCGCGATGTCGCGATGGTGAACGAGACGCTTGCCAAGCGCTACTTCGGCTCACTCGATCCGCTCGGTCGCCATATCATCGCCGCAGACTATCCGCTGCCGTTGGAAGTCATCGGCGTGGTGCAAGACATCCGGGGCCACACGGCAAGTCCAACGGCGGAGCCCGAGACGTACGTCCCGATCGCGGCCGAAGGCGCGCAGAATCTCTCGTTGATCGCTCGCGTCGTCCATGGCGACCCGCTCGCACTGGTGCCGGCGGTCGAGTCCGCCGTGGTACAAGCGGCACCGGGTTCGCGGCTCACGTACCTCGGTCCGCTCACGGCGCAGATGGGATACCTGGCGGGAACGGAGCACACGTATATGACACTCCTCGTCGGCTTCGCACTCGCCGCCCTGGTCATCACCGCGGTCGGCCTCTACGGTGTGATCTCCTACACCGTCGCCCAACGCAACCGTGAAATCGGCATCCGCATCGCCCTCGGCGCCTCGCCTAACACAGTACGGCGGAGAGTCGCGCGACAGGGACTGGGCCTCACGCTGGCCGGTGTCGGCGTGGGCGCCGCGGCGGCCGTCGTCGCGACGCGCGTGCTGCGCAACATGCTCTACGGCGTCGCCCCCGGCGACCCCTCCGTGCTCGCGGCCGTCGCGCTCCTGCTCCTGGCCGTCGCGCTCCTCGCCAGCTGGGTCCCCGCGCGCCGCGCCGCGGCAGTCGACCCGCTCGTCGCCATTCGCGCCGAATGACGGCCCCGTTAAGCAGCAGCCGGCCGGATGCCGCCATCCGCCCCCTCCGCGCCCGCGACCGACCCGCCGTCTCGCGCATCCTCGAGTCCACCGGCAAGTTCACGCCGGGCGAAATCGCCGTCGCCCTCGAGCTCGTCGACGCCTGGCTCGCCACCGGCGCCGCCAGCGACTACCTCTGCGCCGTCCTCGATGCCAGCGCCGACCCCGACCGCCCCGACGTGCAAGGCTACGTCTGCTACGGCCCCACGCCGCTCACCGAGTCCACCTTCGACCTGTACTGGATTGCCGTCGACCGCGCGGCGCAAGGCCGCGGCTTCGGCCGGCTGCTCGTCGAGTACGCCGAGCGCGAGGTGCGACGGATGCGCGGCTCCCAACTTCTCATCGAGACGTCGTCGCAGGAATCGTACGGCGCGACGATTCATTTCTACGAGCGCGCGGGTTACGCGCTCGTCGCGCGCGTGCCCAACTTCTACCGCGCCAACGACGACAAACTGATTTTCGCCAAATCGCTCTGACGCACGCGTACGATCACGTCGGCGTCACCAGCCGACGCTCCGCGAAAAACCGCGAGAGCACATCGCCGCATTCGTCGGCCAACACACCCGCCACCACCTCGGGGCGATGATTCAACCGCGGATGCCGCAGCAGATCGCCCACCGATCCGGCCATGCCGGCCTTGTCATCCCAGGCGCCCAGCACCACGCGCCCAACGCGCGCCAACACCATGGCGCCCGCGCACATCGCGCACGGCTCGAGCGTCACGTATACCGTGCACTGCTCCAACCGCCCATAGCCCAGCACCCGGATCGCCTGACGCACCGCCAGCAGCTCGGCGTGCGCCGTCGCATCCTTGTCCCGCACCATCCGGTTGGCCACGCGCGCGATCACCTCGTTAGGCCGACGCCCGTTGGACACGACGACGGCGCCCACGGGAACCTCGCCCGCGAGCGCCGCCTCGCGCGCCACGCTCAACGCCTCGCGCATCCACCGGATGTCGTCGCTGCTCACGGACGCCGGCCTCCACCGCGCGCCGACTCGCGGCCGTTGCCGCCCGCCGCCGCCTCGACCGGCTCGGCGCGCTCGAACTGCAACTCGCCCGCCTCGCCAGGCCCACGCGTCACCAAGATCCGGTCGCCCTCGTTGAACTTCCCTTCCAGCACCGACAGCGCCAGCGGGTTCTGCACGTACCGCTGAATCGCCCGCTTGAGCGGACGCGCCCCGAACGCCGGATCGAATCCCTCCTCGGCCAGGAACCGCTTCGCCTCCGGCGTCAGCTCGATCGTCAGCTTGCGCTCCGCCAACAGGCGCTCGAGATGGTGCAGCTGGATCTCGATGATCTCTTCGATCTGCTCCATGGTGAGCGGCTTGAAGATGATCACGTCGTCGACGCGGTTCAAAAACTCGGGCTTGAAGTGCTGCCTGAGGGCGCCCAACACGTGCGACTCCACCTCGGCCCAGTCGGCGGTGCCACGCTCCAGAATGAACTGGCTGCCGATGTTCGAGGTCATGATGATGACGGTGTTGCGGAAGTCCACGGTGCGGCCCTGCGAGTCCGTTAGGCGGCCGTCATCGAGGATCTGGAGCAGAATGTTGAACACGTCCGGGTGCGCCTTCTCGATCTCGTCGAACAGCACCACCGAGTACGGACGCCGGCGCACCGCTTCCGTGAGCTGGCCGCCTTCCTCGAAACCGATGTAGCCCGGGGGCGCTCCGATGAGGCGCGCCACGGCGTGCTTCTCCATGTACTCCGACATGTCGATGCGCACCATGGCCTGCTCGGAGTCGAACAGGAATTCGGCTAACGCGCGAGCGGTCTCGGTCTTCCCCACCCCGGTGGGGCCGAGGAAGATGAAGGAGCCGATCGGACGGTTCGGATCCTGCAGCCCGGCGCGCGAGCGCCTCACGGCGTCGGCCACGGCGCGCACGGCTTCCCGCTGCCCGATCACGCGCGATCCCAGCACGGTCTCGAGCTTCGTCAGCCGCTCCCGTTCGCTTTCCATCATCCGGGACACCGGTATACCCGTCCAACGGGCAACGATCTCCGCCACGTCGTCTGCGTCGACCTCTTCCTTGAGAAACTGTGGCCGGCCGCCGGGCTTGTTCTTGAGCGCCTGCTCAGCCTCACGCAGTTGCTGTTCCAGTTGCGGCACCTTCCCATACGTTATCTCCGCGGCCCTTCCAAGATCGCCCGACCGTTGGGCGCGGTCGGCCTCGATCCGCGCGGCCTCGAGCTGCTGCTTGATCTCGCCCACCTTGCCTAACGTGTCCTTCTCCCCCTGCCACTGCGCCTTCATCCCCGAGGCGCGCTCCCGGAGCTCGGCCAGCTCGCGCTCGAGCGACGTCCGCCGCTCCACCGACGCCGGGTCCTTCTCTTTCTGCAGCGCCTGCCGCTCGATCTCCAGCTGCATAATCCGCCGCTCCACTTCGTCGATCTCCTGCGGCATCGAATCGATCTCGATGCGCAGCCGCGAGGCGGCCTCGTCGATCAGATCGATCGCCTTGTCGGGCAGAAACCGGTCGCCGATGTACCGATTCGACAGCGTGGCCGCGGCCACCACAGCGCCATCCGTGATCCGCACGCCATGATGCACCTCGTAGCGCTCCTTGAGTCCACGCAGAATCGCAATCGTGTCCTCCACCGTCGGCTCACCGACGTACACCGGCTGGAACCGCCGCTCGAGCGCAGCGTCCTTCTCGACGTGCTTCCGATACTCGTCGAGCGTCGTCGCCCCAACCACCCGCAGCTCACCCCTCGCCAACATCGGCTTGAGCATGTTGCCGGCATCCATAGCGCCCTCTGCCGCGCCGGCGCCGACCAGCGTGTGCATCTCGTCGATGAACACGATGAACACGCCTTCCGCAGACGTGATCTCCTTGAGCACCGCCTTGAGCCGCTCCTCGAACTCACCGCGGAACTTCGCCCCGGCGATCAACGCGCCGAGGTCGAGCGCCACCAGCCGCTTGTTCTTGAGACCCTCCGGCACGTCTCCATTTACAATGCGCTGAGCGAGGCCTTCGACAATCGCCGTCTTGCCGACACCGGGCTCACCGATGAGCACGGGGTTGTTCTTGGTCCGGCGAGAAAGCACCTGAATCACTCGCCGGATCTCCTCGTCGCGACCGATCACCGGATCGAGCTTGCCCTTGCGGGCAGCGTCCGTGAGATCGCGCGTGAACCGCTGCAGAGCCTGGTACTGGTTCTCCGGACTCTGATCCGTCACGCGATGCGACCCGCGCACGGCCTGCAACGCCTCGAGCAGCGCGTCGCGATCGGCGCCTACCGATTTGAGTATCTCGTAGCTCTCCGTGCCGCGCACCGATGCCAGCGCAACGAGCATGTGCTCGGTCGACACGTACTCATCCTTGAGCGACTTGGCCTCCTCTTCGGCCTTGTCGAGCACCTGGTTGAGCTCGCGCGACATCGACGGCTGCGCGCCGCCCGACTGCTTCGGATACCGCTCCACCTCACGCTCGAGCCTGGCTCTCAAGTCCGTGACGTTGGCGCCGAGCTTGTGGAGCAAAGGGATGACGATGCCTTCGTCTTGCCCAAGGAGCGCAAGAAAGAGCTGCCCGTCGTACACGAGCGGATTTCCGTTGCGCCGAGCCATGGCGATGGCCTCGTTGAACGCCTCCGCTGCCTTGACTGTAAGTCGATCCGGGTTGATCATCGCTTGGATACCTGATAAAGTGCTTTAACAGATTTAGCCTAAGTTATTGTGCACACGCAGAAAGCAACGTTTATACCATATCCATGTGCCATTTCGGCGGATTTGGCGACGGCATGGCGACAGCGGCATAGGCGCAGTCAACACATTATCCACATAGTGTCTCGCGGGCGAGGGCGCAATCCGGCTATAGGGTACCCCCCTATACTTTCGCTCGCACATTTCGAGTCGCGGCGTATCGCTGGCGCCCTACTGCATTGGTGCCGGCGGCATGTGTGGGTCGTGAGGACCGAGGAACAGCGGGAGCCGTTGACGTGTGGTGAGGCAACTCGGTAGCGTTGCAGCCAATGATTGCGCGTCGCTTGGCGTTTCTCTTGTCGATCACGATGGTCGCGTGCATCGGCTGTCCGGGTGCGAAGATGCCGACCTCTTCCGTGGATGACTCGACGTTTGTGAGAACGATGGTCGAGTTGCAGCGGCTGCAGGGCGACACGACGTTGGACAGTCTCATGCGCGATTCGACGAGGCGCATCATTCTTCGGCGTCATGGGCTGACGACCGGTGAGTTGGTGCAAGCGGCCCGGGCAATGGCGTACGATCCTGCCCGAGCGGAGCGGGTCTGGACGGCGATCAGCAACGCAAGGACGCCGGGCGGATACAAGCCGATCAGGCGGGCGACGACACCGCAGGCGCCGCAGCACATCGCCACGCCGTCGAGGCCCTGATCCATTTCGCTGGGTGATGAGCCGCGTGAGTGTCGCGTACTCAGCCGCAGGCCTCTTCTGAAGCAGAAGCGCGGCGACGACTGGGTGTCGGCACCGCGCTTCGAGCGCCCGCACAAAACCGGCCGGGCTCAGTGGATCAGGATCAATTTCATCTCAGCACAATCATTTTTCTGCCGAGTGTGTGGCCGTCGAATTCGATGACGTAGATGTAGACACCGGACGGCACCTGACGAGCTGTGTTCATGTAGTTGCCGTTCCAGAACGCGGTGTACGATCCGCAAGTTAGCGTGACGTTCACCACGGGTCGGCCACTATCGGTATTGCTTGTCGAACCTCCTCCAGCACTGGATCCGGTGGTGCCTTGCAGGACCGGAATCCCGACCAATTGTGCAAGTACGTTGTAAATCCGCAAGGACACACGGTGCTGCCGGCCTGCGTCTTTCGAGCAGGTAGGTGGATCTCCGATGGTGAAAGGGATGACCGTGGCCGGATTGAAGGGGTTCGGGAAGTTCTGCCCGAGCTGCACCCCGGGGTTTCGCTCGCCAGCGGTAGGAGGGGAGATTGTGGTCCCCTGCGCCGCCGCCGAAGTCGGCACGAGCGTGCCTAGGGCAAGCACGGTAAGCAGCGCTGCCCAGCGGTGCTTCATGTGCCTTCTCCGACTGACGATAAAGAAAGCCTGTGGGGACACTCCTGCCAGTGGTTGTACCAACGTGCGAACCGCCGGCGAACATAGGCCGCCTGTAAGGCAGTGTCAAGAAAGGCGAATGCCCTCTCGCTCTGGACTTACGCGCGGCCCTGCCGGAGTGCGGGGGCCGAGGACTCGACCCGTCGCTCGTCGCTGTGTGAGACCGGTGCGATCGGCGTATTCGAGCAGCGGGATGAGATATTTTCGCGAGACGCCGAGGGCATCGCGCAGCTCGGACGGGGATTTATCTTTGCCGTCGGCCAACGCCGATCGGAGCACCGCTTCGAGTCGATCGAGGGCTGGGGCTGCGTAGTAGCGATCGGGTGCGACCTGGACGACGCGTCCTTGGCGTTCGAGCAGCTTGAGGACAGACATGCTGTCGGGCCCGAACTTTTGGGCGAGCTCGTCCACCGATGGTGGTTCGCGATCGGCCTGGTCGAGGGCGCGCGCGATGTCGTCGAGTGTCGTTTGCGCGTGTTGATCGAGGGTGGGCGTCCAGCCGTGGCGCATCACGAGGCCGCTGGAGACGTCTACCTGGTGTCGGCCGAGCAGCGTCGAAACGATGAGGTCGGCGAGGGCCTGATTGGCGGTGGTTTGTGCGCGGACGGATTGCAGCGGCGCGCCGGGATCGAGCGGAAACCTGGCGTGGTGGTCGTCGACGAGCGACGCGAAGCGCTGCTCGAGCGCCGTCACGATCGGGGCGGCGTAGAGGACGTCGCCCATGCGTCGCGCGTCGCCGGCGGCGGTGGCCAGCGCTTCGACGTCGGCCGGGTGTGCGCCGACGCGGACGGGAAGGGTCGATACGAGGACGCCTAACGGGCCGGCGTGCCGCAGCACTTCGTCCAGGCGCTGGGCCGGCGTCGCGGCATCAACGGTCCACGGGCGCGCTCGGCGCTGCGGCGGTGACGGGTCGTCGATCACGCCGCCGCCGATGGTGGTGAGCGGCGACGCGCTGCGGAGTACGAAGCGGTCGCCGGCTCGACCGACGACTGGCGCATCGAGGATGACGCGCGCGTGTTTGCGTGCTCCGGGCGCGAGCGCGCCGCCCGGGGCGACGATGCGCGCGCCGACTTCGACCGTGCCCAGGTGGAACCGGACGGTGGTGCGGGGCCCGAGTGCGCGCGGCGCATCGGGCAGCAGCGCCACGTCGGCGAGCAGCACGGTGGACGCCAGCCATGCATCGTCCGACACGAGGACGCTGCCTCTGCCTAACTCCGCCACGCCCAGGGCGGCGAGCGCGATGGCGGCGCGGGTGCCGGGCAGCGCCGCCTCGACTGCCGCGCCGTGGGACTCGATGTTCCGCACGCGGGCGGCCGCCCCGCCGGGCAAGACGCGCACGGCCGCATCTCGCGTTAGGCGCCCGCTCCACACCGTTCCGGTGACCACGGTGCCGGTGCCGCGCACGCTGAACGCGCGGTCGACGGGCAGGCGGAACAGGTCGGCGGCATCGCGCGCCGGCAGGGCGCGCACCGCTGCCGCGAGGGTCGACCGGAGGACGTCCAATCCGCGGCCGGAGACGACCGACGTTTCGACCATCGGCGTGCCGTCGAGCGCGGTGCCGGCAACCAGCGTTAGCACATCGTCGCGCACGAGCGCGAGCCAGTCGTCGTCGACCAAGTCGCACTTGGTGAGCGCGATCACGCCGCCTTTGACGCCGAGGATGTCGAGGATGGCCAGGTGCTCGCGGGTCTGCGGCATCACGCCTTCGTCGGCGGCGATGACGAGGAGCACGAGGTCGACGCCCGTGGCGCCGGCGAGCATGTTGCGCACGAAGGCCTCGTGGCCCGGGACGTCGACGACGCCTAACACCCCGTGGGCGCCGAGGTCGAGCGGCGCGAATCCCAGATCGATGGTGATGCCGCGCCGCTTTTCTTCGGCGAGGCGGTCGGTGTCGACGCCGGTGAGCGCTTTGACCAGGGCGGTCTTCCCGTGGTCGACGTGGCCGGCGGTGCCGAGAATCACGCCGTGCTCCAGGCGCCGAGCTCCCACACGTCGAAAGCGTTGAGGGCGCGTCCGTCGGCGACGTGGTGGTGCAGGAATTCGCGCAGCAGGCGCTGGTGCGCGCGCAGCTCGCGCGGCACGAGCGGCGCTGACGCGCTGCTGCCGGTGTCGCACCATGCGCCGATGGCCGCCCGTGCGTTAGGCGGCAGCGCGCGCGAACCGGGGTGGCGCCCGGCGCAGCGCACGCACAACACGCCGCCGGCGGCGTGGCTGAACGGCGCCGGCGCGTCCTGGCCTAACTCGTCGTGGCAGAGCGCGCACGCGTCGAGCGACGGCGCGAAGCCGAGCTGGGACACGAGCCGCCACGCGCCGGCCAGACCGGCCTCGCCCGCACGGGCAGCGTCCGACGCGGCGACCTGATCGAGCGCGTCGGCGAGCGCGTCGAACATCTCTTCGTTGGTCTCATCGGCCGCGCCGAACCGCAGCACGAGCTCGACGAGCGCCGAGGCGCTGGCAAATCGTCCGAGGTCATTGCCGATTTCGGCGCGTGCGTTCACGATTTCGAACGCGCCAAGGGTCTGGAGCTCCCTGCCCTGCTTCAGGTGGATCTGCGCCGCGCCCTGCGCGAAGAGGTCGAGGGCGGTGCCGAAGCGGCTCTTGGCGCGCCGGGCGCCCCGGGCCATGGCGGACTGCACGCCGGCGTCGCGCGTCAACAGGCGGACGATGACGGAGGTTTCGGAGTAGTCGAAGCAGTGGAGGACGATTGCCTCCGTCGTAAGGAGCATCCAGAAACCTACCAGTCGGAGAAGACCGGACAAAGCCGACAGACGGACAAAACCGACAGGCGGACAAAGCCGGACAATGCCGGAGTAACGGCGACAGGCGGACAAAACGGACAAAGCCGGACAATGCCGGATAACAGCAAGCGCGGAGGGCAGACGAAGCCCGATAACGCTCGTACGAGCTAGGAGAACTAAATTCCTCAACCTCCTTTCGTCTCTACTTTCGTGCGTGCCTTATCCGCCTTACGCTGTACTCCGGCATTGTCCGGAGTTGTCCGCCTGTCGCCTTACGCTGTGAATCCGGCATTGTCCGGATTTGTCCGTTTTGTCCGCCTGTCGGATTTGTCCGCCTGTTGTCCGCCTGTTGTCCGCCTTCAGTCGTGTCCGGCTGTTAGGCGGAATCCGACGTCGAGCGCCATGCCTGGTGCGCGGAAGCCGAAGATCGGAGCGTAGCGCGTGCCAAACACATTCGCGATCCGCGTCGTGAACGTGAGGCCGGGCGTCGCGCCGTGCGCGTCCATGATCGTCAACTCGCCGGCGAGATTCCAGAGCGTGTACGATGGCGCCTCGACGCGCACCGAGTTCAAGAAGTCGACGTCCACGCGGTTGCCCACGTAGCCGGCGGTGGCGAAGAGCGCGGCGCGCGGCGACGGACGATAGGCCAGTGTCGCACTGGCGAGATTGGTCGGGCGGCGCTGGAGCCGCTGGCCGTCGACGAACTCGGCGGTGGGGCCACCATTGATGCCGGCGTCGGTGACGCGGGTGTGCTGCCAGGTGTAGGTGCCCGCGAGCGAGAGCCCGCGCCATGACGCCGTGCGCGCGCTCAACTCGAGGCCATCCGCGATCGCGGACGTGAGGTTGAAATAGTTGGGCAGCGACGTGTCAGGCGGCGCGCCGTCGTACTGGATGATGTCGCGGAAGCGTTGGGCGAAATACGTCGCCGAGATGGCGAGCGCGCCGTGCGCGACATCCTGCGCCACACCGGCTTCCCAGCTTTGCGCCCGCTCGGGCTTCAGGTCGGGGTTTCCGCGCGCGAAGGACAGCGTCGACGACGTCTGATCGAACGTCGGCTCCTTGAACGCGTTGCCGATCGAGGCGTGGAGGCTCGTGCCGGGCAGGAGCACGTAGCCGGCGGCGAGACGATACGTGGTGAACGTGCCGAACTGGCTGTTGTCGTCGGCGCGCACGCCGGCGGTGTACGAAAACGCCTTGCCGACGTTGCCTAACGCTTGGGCGTAGTAGGCGTGGAGCGTGCGCTGCAGCGGGCCGGCGCCCGATTCGCGCGCGCGCTGCTGCTCGGCCGTGGCGCCGGCGGCGAGCGCTGCCCACGGCGCGGCGGTGAAGTCGAGGCGGCCGTCCACCGAGCGGCGGTAGATGCCGGCGCGCGAATCGTAGCACAGATCGCATTCGGCGCCGGGCGTGTCGGGAATCTGCGCCGACTGCTCGTGCTCGTCGCTGGCCGCGAACAGGGCGTGCGCCGTTAGGCGGTTGGTGATGCGGCGATCCGCGTCCAGCGACGCCAGGAGCCGCCGCTCGAGGTGGAACTGGGTGCTGTCGTCCACGGCGCCGGAAAAATCGGTCGGGATGTGCGCGCCGGCGTCCTCGTCGCGGAGGACGAGCTGCAGCGACGTTGCCGCGTCGGGCGCCAGGCGGAGCGCGCCGCTGTAGATGTCGTTGCGGCTCTGGCTGTTGAACGCGTAAATCCCATCGGTGCGGTGCCGCGCGACGGAGGCCGAGCCGCTGATCTTGTCCGAGCCGCCGGCGTAGGACACGCTCGCGTTGGACGTCCCGTAGGTGCCGCCGTCCACGCCTAACGTGAACCGGTCGGGCCCCTGCCCCGACCGCGTGAAAATCTGGATGACGCCCGTGACCGCGTTGGAGCCGTAGAGCACGCTCGTCGGGCCGCGCACGATTTCGATCCGGTCGATGTTGTCCGTCGTCAGGTTGGCGAGGTCGAGGAAGCCGCCGGGATCGTTCACCGGGACGCCGTCGACAAGCACCTCGGTGTAGTCGCTCTCGCCGCCGCGCAGAAAGAGCGACGTCTGCGAGCCGTACGAGCCGCTCTGCGGCGCGAACACGCCGGGCACGGAAGCGAGCGCATCGCCGAGCGTCGAGATACCTTGCGCGCGGAGCTCGGCGCCGGTGAGGACGGTCGTGCTCGCCAGCGGCGCGACGGGGGTCACGTCGACGCGCGTGGCGGTCACCACCACCGGGGCGAGGACCGCCGTGTCCGGCGAGGTCTGTTGGGCGTGACTAACGGACGACAGCGCGGCGCATGCCAGCGGGGTCGCGAGCAATGGGGCGAATCGCACGGACGGAATCCTCGGCGAACGTGAAATGCGGCGGCCGCTCACGGGGCGCGGCCGCGAAGGGGAAGGAGCGCCGGCGCGCCTACCGCCGGGTCGTGCGTGACGACGAGCGGCCAATCGTAGACCGGCTCGAGCACCGCGGCCTGCATCACCGCCGCAGGCGGACCGGCGGCGGCGACGCGGCCGCGGTCGAGCAGCACCATCGCGTCGGCGAACCGCGCCACGAGGTTGAGCTGGTGGCTCACGAGCAGAATGGCCATGCCTTCGCGGGCGAGGCGCGAGAACAATTCGAACATCGCCATCTCGTGCGCGATGTCGAGGAACGTCGTGGGCTCGTCGAGCACGAGCGCGTCGCCGCCCTGGGCGAGCGCGCGCGCGATGCGCACGCGCTGCCACTCGCCGCCCGAGAGCTCGTGGGTGCGGCGATCGGCCAACGGCTCGACGCCGGCCAGGCCGATGGCGCGGCCGACGGCCGCGTCATCGGCCGGGCCGGCGGCGCGCCACGCGCCCTCATGCGGGTACCTGCCTAACGCGACGTACTCCCGCACCGGCAGCGGAAACACGAGCGCCTCCCGCTGCGTCACCACCGCCACCGCCCGCGCGAACGCCCGCCGGTCCATGTCGCCGAGCGCCACGGCGTCGATCGCGATCGCCCCCGAGTCGTGGGGCTGCAGCCGGAGCAGCGCGCCCACGAGCGTGCTCTTGCCGCTGCCGTTGGGCCCGACCAGCGCCGTGATGGCGCCGCGGCGCGCCTCGAACGACACGCCGTCCACCGCCGGCTGCGCCGCGCGCGGATACCGCACCACCACGTCGCGGAACGCGATCATGCGAACCGCCGCAGCTGCACGAGAAAGAACGGCACGCCCACGAGCGCGGTGACGGCGCCCAACGGAAGGTCGGCCGGCGGATGCGCCACCCGCGCGACCAGATCGGCGCACACCACCAGCGCGGCGCCGAGGATCGCCGAGCCGGCGAGCAGCGGGCGGTGGCGGCGCAGGCCGGCGGCGCGCACCATGTGCGGCACCACCAGCCCGACGAATCCCACCAGCCCCGCCGCGGCAACCGTGGCCGCGGCCAGCAGCGAGCTCACCAGAAACACGCGCCGCCCCGCCGCAGAGGCGTCCAGGCCCAGGCCGGCCGCGGACTCTTCGCCCAACGCGAGCAGGTCGATGTCTCTGCCTAAGGCCAGCAGCACCGCGCCGCCGATCGCCGTATAGAGCGCGAGCCACCGCACCTGCTGCCAGTCGGCGCCGGCAACCGAGCCCATCATCCACCACAACGCGCCGCGAATCGTGTCCGCGGGGGCGTCGGCGAGCAGCACCATGATCGCCGCATTGGCGAACGCGCCGATCACCACGCCGGCCATGAGGAGCACGCGCGGATCGGCGCGGCCGCCGGCCGCCCGCGCGACGCCGATGGCGGCGGCGATGGCCGCCGCCGCGCCGGCGAACGCGCCTAACGGGAGCAGCACCGGGCTGCCGAGGCCAAGCGACACGACGATCACCGCGCCCACCGCCGCGCCCCCCGACACGCCGAGCAAGTAGGGCTCGGCCAGCGCGTTGCGCAAGGAACCTTGCAACGCTCCGCCCGACATGCCGAGCGCCGCCCCCACGAGCACCGCCAAGGCGACGCGCGGCAGCCGCAGTGCGCGTACGATGGCCACCGTGTCCGGATCGCCGCGGCCCAACAGCGCCGCGCCGATGGCGTGCGCCGACAGCGGCACCGCGCCCCAGAACACCCCCGCCGCCGCGAGCACCACCAGCGCCACGCACGCCAACGGCCAGAAAAGACGCCGCATCACGGGATCGCTCCGGGATGCAGCGCCCGCGCCAGCTCCACCGCCGCCTCGCCTAACCGTACCGACGGCCGCCCGACCAGCGACGTATCGATCACCACGACGTGCCCGGCGCGCACCGCCGGCACCGCCTGCCACGCGGCGCTCGACCGGATCACCGCCGCGCCCGTTGGGCCAACGAGAATGAGATCGGGATTGCGCCGCACGATGTCCTCCAACGACACCGGCAGCGACGGCCGCGGATCGTCGCCGTACACATTGCGCGCGCCGGCGATCTCCAGCAGCTCGGTCTGGAAGCTGCCGCCGCCCACAGTGATCACCGGCTCGTCCCAGATGTGCCAGAACACGCTCGGGTGCGCGAGCTTCGCGGTGGCCGACCGCACGCGCGCCAACGTCCGATCCACCGTGTCCACGCAGGTCGCCGCGCGCGCGCTGTCGCCGGTGGCCCTGCCTAACAGAAACGCCGTGCGGCGGAAGTCGGCGATGCGATCGGTGCGCACGGCAATCACCGCCACCCCGGCGGCGCGCAGCTGGCTCGCCGCGGCGCGGTCATCGTTGCTCGCGTATAGCACCACCAGGTCCGGATGCACGCCGAGCACCGCTTCGACGTTGGGCCGGAGGCCGGCGCCGAGGTCGGGCACGAGGCGCGCCGAATCCGGCCACAGATCCCAGTGCGTCCGCCCCACGAGACGCGGGCCCGCGCCGATCGCGAACAGGAGATCCGTCGTCGCGGGACTCAAGGACACGATCCGCGCCGGGTGCTCGACCGTGCCCGCGGCCACGGGGTCGCCGAAATCGTCGGCGACCGCCGGCGCCGGCCGCGCGTCGCGCCGCGTGCACGCGCCCAACGCGCAGCACGCGAGTGCGGCGACGGCGAACCAGCGGACTAACGGAGCACGATGCACGATGGGCACCTCCCGCGGCGGGAAGTGCCCAGTGGAAAAACGCGGGAGCTTCAGGAACTCGCGCGCATCGCCACCAGCCCTTCTTCCGAGGGTCTGATCGAGTGGCGCGGACGCGAGGCGTCTCCTGGCTTCGGGGCGCCGCGCTCGCCTTCCCAACCAAAGTCAGTGGCTCGAGAGCGCGGGAGTGATTCTCCCCGTTACAGTGGCGGGACCGCGCCGGAGTTGCACCGGCTTCCGGAACCCGCGACCGCTGTAGTTCAGTTGTCGATGCTCAATCCTACGCTCGCGTGCGGCGCGCGTCAAGCGCACGCGCCAGCGATCGCTTGAGCGCATCGCGGCGCTGCTCGTACTCCGCGCGCGCATCGCTCGACGGCTCCGCTTGCTGCTCAAACTGCGCATCCAGCGACGCGATCTCGCGCGCCAATCGTTCCGCGTCTCCGTCCGCCGGCGTCTCCGCCGGATGCCCAACGATCGCGATCCGCGGCGCGCGGCGCCGCGCGAACACGAACGTCAACGCGCCGAGCATCGCGACACCCAGCGCGATGGCGAGGATTGCCAGATACCGCTGTTGATGCGACGGCGTGCCGCTCGCCGGACTGTCCACCCGCAGCACCGCATCCGCCGGCTCGTTCTGCCCAACGTAGCGCGCGAACTTGCGCCCCTCGATCGCCACCGCGGCCTCGGCCTTGAGGTTGGGCGCGCTCACCGTGGCCCGCGGATCTTCGGTGAGCACCTCGAGCACGCTCACCGGTTTCGTCATCGGAATGGAGAGCGGAAAATCCTTGGCCGGCACACGGTACGAAAACGAGAGCTGCTTGAGCCCCGGCGCGATCGGCGCCACCACCTCGACGCGCCCGCCCGCGTCGCGCACCGCGCGCGGCGAGATGTCGCTCTGCCCAACGGAGAAACCGATGGCGCCCGGCGGCAGCAGCGCGGTCCACGTCGGGTGCGCATCGTCGCGCGAGATCGCGGTGATCCCGCTGTCGTTCGTGATCTCGTACACCTCGACGATGTCGTGCGACCCGTCGACGTTGGGCGCCGACACGATTACGTGGCGCCCGCGAACCGTGAGCGGAAACGTTCGCGAGGTCGTGTCGTACACGATGATTTCGGCGCTGTCGCCGGTGACGCGCGGCGTGAGCAGCGGCAGCGAGAAGTACGCGATGCCGGCGTATGACGCCGACACGAAGTAGATCGCGTCAGCGCGCCCCGTGTGCCGGTACCGGAATTGGTACCTGCCGCCGGCCGCCGTGCGCATCGAGTCGATCGGCCCCGCGGTGTCGGATCCGACGCGGTGCAGTGTCACCCAGATGCCCGGCACACCGGTGACGGCGCTGGAATCGGTCGAGTCCGGCCGCACCACGCGGCCGCTGACCAGGCGCGGCAGCGTATCAGGCGCGGTGCTCGTGTCCGGGCCTAACAGACTCGTCGAGCCCTGCGCGCGTGCGGGAGGGGGCGCCGCAACGGCGGCGATGGCGAGCCCGACCGCCAGCGCGCCGCGCAACCAGCCAAGAGAAAGGCGGCCGCTCAACGCGGCCGCCCCCGTGCGATGCGCCGTTCCGTTAGGCACCAGACGCGGCCGTCACAGGTTGAGTTTGCCGAAGTCCTCGGGACGCATCTTTTCCAGATACGCCTTGAGCTGCTCGGCCGACAGGTCGTGCTGCCCGTAGTCGGGCTCCGGACCCGCGAACGACACGCCGCTCGCGTCGCCGGCGCTCGTCGTCTCGTCCGCATCTTCGACGGAAATCTCGGTGAGCAGCGATTCCTGTGCGAAAATCGGCGCCGCCAGCCGCAGCGCAATCGCAATGCTGTCCGATGGACGCGCGTCGATGTGGAACACGTCGTCGCCGCGATGGAGATGCAGCTCCGCGTAATACGTGTTCTCCTGCACTTTCGTGATCTGCACGCGCTGGAGCGACGCGCCCATGCCGAGGATCAGCCGCTTGCACAGGTCGTGTGTGAGCGGCCGCGGCGGCTTGATCTTCTGCATTTCCATCACGATCGACTCCGCCTCCGGCTGACCGATCCAGATCGGCAGAAGCCGCTCGCCTTCCTTTTCCTGAAGAATGACGACGTACGAGTTGGACACGCTATCGAGCCCGAGACGGGCCACCTTGACTTCAACCATGAGTGCCTCCCTGGAGGCGTCACGTACCCATGTCCCACGACGCCAGGTACTTCTTCTGCTCGTCCGTCAGCACGTCGATGTTCGCGCCGACCGCGGCGAGTTTGAGCCGGGCGATCTCGCGATCGATGGCTTCCGGCACGCGGTGCACGTCGCGCGACAGACTCGCTCCCTTCTGTACCAGATACTCCGCGGCCAGCGATTGGTTCGCGAAGCTCATGTCCATCACGCTCGCCGGGTGTCCCTCGGCTGCAGCAAGGTTGATGAGCCGCCCCTCGCCCAGCAGAAAAATCCGCTTGCCGCGCACCACGTATTCCTCGACGAACGGCCGCACGTCCCGTGACTTGCCCCCGGCCAGCTTGGCCAACGCCGGGATGTCCACTTCCACGTTGAAGTGGCCCGAATTGCAGACCACCGCCCCGTCTTTCATGACGGTGAAATGCTCGGCGCGGATGACGCTGGTGTTGCCGGTGAGCGTGCAGAAGATGTCGCCGATCGGCGCTGCTTCGGCCATCGTCATGACGCGGTATCCATCCATGGTGGCTTCCAGCGCCTTGAGCGGATCGATCTCGGTCACCACGACGTTGGCGCCCTGGCCGCGCGCGCGCATGGCCACGCCGCGCCCGCACCAGCCGTAGCCGGCGACGACGAAGGTCGAGCCGGCGAGCAGCAGGTTGGTCGCGCGAATGATGCCATCGACGGTCGACTGGCCGGTGCCGTAGCGATTGTCGAACAGATGCTTGGTGAACGAGTCGTTCACCGAGATCACCGGGAATTGCAGCACCTTGTCCTTGGCCATCGCCTTGAGGCGGATGACGCCGGTGGTGGTTTCCTCCGTGCTGCCTAACACACGGGACACGAGCGCCTTGCGCCGCGCGCCATCCAGGCCTTCCACCCACCGGCGCACCGACTCCGGCAGGTCATCCAGTCTGCCTAACGCAATCATGTGGATCGCGCCGACGACGTCGGCGCCGTCGTCCATCGTGATCTCGGGCTCGTGCGCGATCGCGGCGCGGATGTGCTCGTAGTACGTGTCGTTGTCCTCGCCCTTGATCGCGAACACCTTGATGCCGTAGTCGCGCACCAGGTGTGCGGCGATGTCATCCTGCGTCGACAACGGATTCGACGCGCACAACGCGATGTCCGCACCGCCGGCCTTGAGCGTGATCATCAAGTTCGCGGTCTCGCTCGTGACGTGCAGACATGCCGACACGCGCTTGCCCTCGAGCGGCCGCTCTTTCGCAAACCGCTCCCGGATCTGCCGCAGCACCTGCATCGAACGCTCGGCCCACTCGGCGCGCTGGCGCCCGTGATCGGCGAGGTTCAGATCTCGAACGTCGTGCGAGGCAGAACGGGATTCCGACTTGGCGATGGTGGCCATGCGTGGTCCGGAAAGGGGTGAAGAGACGCGTCGACCCGAAAGAGCGCAGCGATTGCCGTGCCGCGTGGAGCGGCCGAGCGTCAAATCGCGCGGCCCAGGGCTTCGATGCGATCGGTGCGTTCCCAGGAAAAGTACGTGACGTCGCGGCCGCCGCGCTGTGTCGTGCACGCCTCGCGGCCGAAGTGCCCGTACGACGCCGTGCGCTGATAGATCGGCGCGCGAAGACCCAGCGCTTCGATGATCCCGCGCGGCGTGAGGTCGAACACCTCCCGCACGGCGCGTTCGATCTTGTGCTCGTCGACGGTTGCCGTGCCGAACGTGTCGACCATCACGCTCACGGGATCCCGCACGCCAATCGCGTAGGCCAGCTGCAGCTCGCAGCGGTGCGCGAGTCCGGCGGCCACGATGTTCTTGGCGACCCAGCGCGCCGCGTACGCCGCGCATCGATCGACCTTGGATGGGTCCTTGCCGCTGAACGCGCCGCCGCCGTGTCGCGCTGCGCCGCCGTAGGTGTCGACGATGATCTTGCGTCCCGTTAGGCCGGCGTCGCCCTGCGGACCGCCGACCACGAATCGTCCGGTCGGGTTGACATGGATGGCCGCGCGCCGCGCGTCGAACATCTCGGGCGGCAGCGTCGGCACGATGACGCTCGCGACGATCGCGGTTCGCAGATTCTCGGTCGAAATCGCGTCGGCGTGTTGCGTCGACACGACCACCGTCGGGATGCGCACCGGACGTCCATTCTCGTACTCGACGGTGACCTGCGCTTTCCCGTCGGGCCTGAGCCACGGCAGGTCGCCGCATTTGCGCCGCTCGGCTAACGCACGCGTGAGCGCGTGCGCGAGCTGGAGCGGCATCGGCATGAGCTCGGGCGTCTCGTCGGTCGCGTAGCCGAACATCATGCCCTGGTCGCCCGCGCCGCCGGTGTCCACGCCCATTGCGATGTCCGGCGACTGCCGATCGATGGTGCTCAACACCGCGCACGTCTTGTAGTCGAAACCGAACGTCGCATCGGTGTAGCCGATGTCGGCGATGGTCGAGCGGACGATGTCGGGGATCGAGACGTACGTGCAGGTGGTGATCTCGCCGGCTACGCAGGCAAGACCGGTCGTGACGAGCGTTTCGCACGCGACCCGTGCAGCAGGATCTTCGGCGAGGATCGCGTCCAGGACTCCATCGGAGATCTGGTCGGCAATCTTGTCCGGATGGCCCTCGGTTACCGATTCCGAGGTAAAAAGGAAGCGCTCGGGCACGCGAATCTCCAGCGCAGCCGTCGCAAGCGGCTCAGCGTCTGATCGAGAGTGAAATGACGGTCGAATGATACAGGCAGAGGAGAAGTCGGACAACCCGGAAGGCGGACAGGTCCGACAACGCCGGAGACGGCCGGAGGACTCAAAAGAGCGGACCAGCCGGACAAGGCCGGACAAGGCCGGACGTCTTAATGGAGGGGACAGGCCGTCCGTTCAGGCTTACGCAACGCTTCCATCGCGCAGGAATGGATCGCCTGCGGCGGTTTCCGTGAGGTGGTGCGCGAGGATGCGTTGGGCATCGTGCGCCGTGCGTGCGGCCAGCGCCTCGTTGGCGGCCTGCTCGGCATCGGCCACGGTGATCGCGCAGACGAGGCGTTTCACGAGCGGCACGGCGCGCGGCGCCACGCTCAGCTGGCGCACGCCGAGTCCGATGAGTGCGAAGGCCATGAGCGGTTGCGAGGCCATCTCGCCGCACACGGTGACATCGATGCCGTGCTCGGCGCCAATGCGCACGGTGCGGTAAATCAACCGCAGTACGCCGGGGTGCAGCGGCGTGAAGCGGTTGGCGATGTTCGCGTTCCCGCGGTCGACGGCGAGCGTGTACTGGGTGAGATCGTTGGTCCCGATGCTGAAGAACGACGCGTCGCCGGCGAATGTGTCCGCTGCGATCGCCGCCGCCGGCGTTTCGACCATCACGCCGAGCGGGACGTCGTCGCGGTACGGGACCCCGCGTTGGGCGAGCTCGGCGGCCGCTTGCGCGATGAGGGCGCGCGTGCGGCGCACTTCGTCGACGCTCACGACGAGCGGCAGCATGATGCGCAGGTCGCCGTGCGTGGCGGCCCGGAGGAGCGCGCGCAGTTGGACCAGGAAGATGTCCTGTTCGTCGAGGCACATCCGGATGGCGCGCCAGCCGAGGAAGGGATTCGCCTCGGTGGGATATCCGCCGACGGGGAGTTTGTCGCCGCCGATGTCGAAGGTGCGGATGACGACGGGATGGTGCGCGAACGCCTGCACGACGCGCCGATAGGCGCGGTACTGCTCCTCCTCGTCGGGCAGCGTGGTGCGGCCCACCATGAGGAATTCGGTGCGCATGAGCCCGACGCCGTCGGCGCCGCTGGTGACGGCCGCCGACGCTTCGTCGGGCAGGTCGACGTTCGCGCGCAGCGTTAGGCGAATGCCGTCGCGCGTGACGGGCTCGACGCCCGTGAGTCCCGCGAGCTGCTCGGCCATGGCCACCTCGCGCCGCGAGCGCTCTTTGAAGGCCGAGATCTCCTCGTCGCTGGGCTCGATCACGAGCGTGCCCGCGCCGCCGTCGAGGATGGCGCGCTCGCCGCCCCGCAAGGTCTGGGTGGCGCGGCGCAGCCCGACCACCGCCGGGATGCCTAACGATCGGGCGAGGATCGCCACGTGCGACACGTGCGTGCCGGCGTCGGTCGCGATCGCCGCGATCGCGTCCCGATCCAGCTGCACTGTCAGGCTCGGCGTCAGATCGTGCGTCACCAGGATCGCGTTCGCGCCCTTGGGCAGGTCCACCGGGTCGTGATCGGGCAGGCCTAACAGCAGCGACAAGACGCGGATCTGCACGTCGGTGATGTCGCCCACGCGCTCCCGCATCATCGGCGACGCGTGCCGCGCGAAATGGTGCCGCCACTCCAACATGGTGATCTCGAACGCCGACTCGGCGCTCAGATTCTGCCTGACCAGCCCCTCCACGCGCCCGATGAGCTCCGTGTCCTCGAGGATGAAGAGCTGCGCGTCGAAGATGCGCGCTTCTTCTTCGCCGGCCTGCCCCGCTGCACGCGCACGCACCCGGCGCAGCCGCTCGCGCGCGCGCTCCAGCGTCGCGTGAAAGCGCGCGATCTCCGGCTCGATCTCGTCGTCACCGACGATGCGCTGCGGCACCTCGGGCACCTCCCACAAGAGGAGGTGCACCGTGCCCAGAATGATGCCGGGCGACGCGGGAATCCCGTCCAGCTTACAGGCGGACACGGCGGGACACGGCCGGACACGGCCGGACGAAAAGTTGAAGGCGGACACGTCCGGACAAAGCCGGACACGGCCGGACGAAAAGCTGAAGGCGGACAAAACGGACAGCGCCGGATACGGCCGGACGAGAAAGCTGAAGGCGGACAAAACCGACAGAGCCAGACACGGCCGGATAAGCGGCTAAAGGCGGACAAGATTGAAGGCGAACACGGCGTGACACGACTAGGCACGCCTGGACGTGAGCTTTCACAGCCCCACACCCGAATGCCGCCAACGAATTGAGTTTTGTTCTAACGGAATTGATATCCATTTCTATTTCCCGAGAAATCAGTCGACAAAATCTCAAGAGTTCGCCCGGTCGTCTCCGGCGTGTCCCGTCTTGTCCGCCTTCAGCTTTTCGTCCGGTCGTGTCCGGCGTGTCCGCCCTGTCCGCCTTCAGCCGTATCCGGCTCCGTCCGTACTGTCCGGCTTCATTGCTCGCCGAATTTGCGCGCCACCAAATCTGCGATCGCCTGCACCGCCTGCTCCGCGTCCGGCCCATCGGCGCGCACCACCAGCTCGGCGCC
The DNA here is from genome assembly GCA_036273715.1 of Gemmatimonadaceae bacterium. Taxonomy (NCBI): domain Bacteria; kingdom Pseudomonadati; phylum Gemmatimonadota; class Gemmatimonadia; order Gemmatimonadales; family Gemmatimonadaceae; species Gemmatimonadaceae bacterium. The sequence continues at coordinate 19,559 of DASUHB010000025.1, read as the reverse complement.
GCACTCGGCCGCCAGCATCATCACGCCCATGATGCTCTTGCCGTTCACCTCGAGATCGTCGCGCACCATCGTGATCTCGCTCTGGAACTTCGACGCGGTCTTCACCAGTTCCGCCGCGGGGCGCGCGTGCAGGCCGTTCTTGTTCACGATCCTAACGGAGCGTTCCATGATCATCTGGCGATCGAGATGAGGATCAGTACGGCGAGCACCACCAGCGCGGCGCGCCATCCTTCTACGCGCGCGGGCAGGCGGACGAGAAGCGCGGCCAGGACGATCGCGAAGAGCGCCGCGAGCGGCAACGCGATCGTCCAGTCGTGCGACGGAATCTCCAACCCGCGCCGGCCGATCACGCGGGCAATGGCTAACGGGAGCGCCAGTCCGGCCAGGAACAGCACGGCGCGCGCCAGATACTGCGGCCCGCGCTGCAGCAAGGGGCTGCCGAGCGATGCGGCGACGCGCAGACCGCCGCGCCATCCCGTGTTCACGCCCCAGGCGCGCAGCGCAACGTGCCCGGCGTTGTACAAGCCGAGAAACAGAATCACGATGACCAACGGCGATGCCCGCAAGCCGAACGCGAGCAGCGCGACGAGCGAGCAGAACGGAAGCCATCCCGCCCACACGAGCCGGTCCCCGAGGCTGCCCAACGGACCGCACATCGCGGTGCGAAAGCGTTCGATCTGCGCCGCCGGCCTGCCTTCGAGCTCGGCGCGCACGAGCGCGCCGATCGCCACCGCCGCGAGATACGGGTGCGCGTTGAAGTATCGCGTCTCGCGCGCGAGCGCGTCCTTGTAGGCCGGACCGTCCGGACCGCCCGGCAGCTCGCGCAGCGCCGGCTCGGCGCAAAACCCGATGCCCGGGCCGAGCATGGTCTCGTAGTTCCACGAGCCCTGCACGGCGAACATGCGCGTGAACACGGCGATGCGCGCGCTCCACGAGAGCGCGGGCGCGATCGCCGTCGGGGCGCGATCGGGCCCGGTCACGCGACGATCACCAGCACGACGCCCAACACGGCGCCGGCCAGGAGATACCATTTCGATCCGGCCGCGCCGTGCGACTGCCGCCAGATCGCGCCTCCCGCCACCGCGGCTGCCGCCGCGGCGAGAATCGAATGCGACGCCGCGCGCCCCACGGTCCAGTGCGCCAGCACGAAGTCGTTGATCGGCGTCCACACCAGGAGCGCGATGGCGGTGACGATCGCGGCACGGAGCAGGTCCGCCGTTAGGCACCTGATCTGGAGCGTCATCACGGCGCGCCGGGATCCCGCTTCCATGGCCGGGAGCGCGCGCTCGGCCCACACCCCGTTGAGGCGTCGCAGCGCGTACATGCTCCACCCGCCGGCCCAGGCCGTCGCGATGCCTACGAACACGCCCAGAATGATGGCGCCCGGGCGCATCACGAGGTGGGATCCGGCGATGGCGCCGCCGACGAGCGAGGCGCTGCCCCACTCCGGATAGCGCGATGCGCCCACGGGCAGCGTCTCCATGGCGACCATTTCGAGCACGGCGCCGGTGAGCACGCCGGCGGCGACGTTGCCGGCCAGCGCGCCGCCTAACGTCGCGGCGACGATCGGCCGCGACAGCATCGCCTGCGGGAAGCTCACGACGTCCGCGCCCAACAGGGCGCCGAGGAGCGAGAACGGGAGCAGCTGGGCGGCGGCGATCATGCCGAGCGGGCGCCCGCCAGCTCGCCTAACCGCATCGCGCGCGCCGACGGCACGTCGCGCACGGTGACCGTGACGCCGCGCGCGTCCATCGCGCGCAGCGCCTGCTCTTCCTCCGGACTCAGGAACAGGTAGCGCAGCCGCTCCGTGCGGCCCGGGCGATGGTGGATGCCGCCGACGTTCACCTCGCGGATCGCCGGCGCCCGCTCCGTTAGGCGGCGCATGGTGTCCACGTCGCCCGTGAGCAGGATGCCGTGCCGCGGATCGGCCCGCCACTCCGCCAGGTGCGCCACCGCGTCGTCCACCGACGCGAAGTACAGCGCCACCTCCGGCGGTACGCCCATGCGGTACAGCTCGCGCTCCCACTCGCTCCCCGCCACCTCATCGTCCACCAGCACCACGAACCCCAGGTCCATCGGCTGGCCCCAGCCGACGATCACCTGGCCGTGAATCAGGCGATCGTCGATGCGGTAGAGCTCAATTGGCACGCGGGCGCCCCGTGAGCACGCGCAGCGCGCTCCCGCCGCGCTCGACGGCGGCCGCTATCGCATCCGCGTCGGACACGCCGTCGCGCAGCGCGTACTGCAGCAGCGCCGGCAAATTGACGCCGGTCACGACGATCAGATCGGGCCGGTCCTTGAGCACCCGGCAGGCGGCAAAGTTGCAGCTGCCCGCGGGCAAGTCGGTGAAGATGACGCGCGCGCCTAACGCATCGATGCGCTCGCGCAGCAGCGCGTCGATCTGCGCCGCGCCCAGATTCTGGTTGGAGAGCGGCGAGAACCGGTCGCCGCGTCCGGTGATCAGATCGACCGCCTCCACCAGCGCTTCGGCCACCGTGCCGTGCGCGAGGACGATCGCCTTGGGACCCGCCGGCGTCGGCGGGCTCGCAGTCTCACTCATCGTCTTCCGCCAGATATTGCCGCACGTCGGACGCGGCGCGCATGCGGCTCATGAGTCGTTCGTTGAACGCTTCGGCGGCATTGATCCCGCTGTAGCGCAGCAGATGGTTCATCGCGACCACCTCCGCCACCACCGTGATGTTTTTTCCCGGGTTGAGCGGAATCGTCACGCGCGGAATCGGCACGTCGAGAATGGTCGCCGTCGCCCCGTCGAGTCCGGTGCGATCCACCTGATCCGCCTGATCCCAGTGCTCGAGCTGCACCACCACCTCGATGCGCTTCTGCTGGCGCACCGAGCGGATGCCAAACACCGATGGAATGTCGATCACGCCGACGCCGCGAATCTCCATGTGGTGCCGCTGCAGCTCGTGCCCGCGTCCGATGAGCACGTCGTTGCCGCGGCGGGTGGCGATCACAATGTCGTCGGCCACCAGCCGGTGTCCGCGCTCGACCAGATCGAGCACGCACTCCGATTTGCCGATGCCGCTTCGCCCAACGAACAGCAGCCCGACGCCGTAGACGTCGGCCAGCGACGCGTGCAGCGTGGTGCTCGGCGCAAATTCCTCGTCGAGCGCCGGCTTGACGCGGCGGTAAAACTCGGTGGTCTTGAGGCTCGACCGCAGCACCGCGACGCCGTGGCTGGCGGCGATGTCGCGCATCTCGTTAGGCACATCCAGCCGCTTGGTGACCACCGCGCACGGGACGTCGAACGAGAAGAACCGCTCGAGCACCATGCGGCGGCGGTCTTCCGGCAGCGACAGGAGATACGTGATCTCGGTCTCGCCGAATACCTGCATCCGCTTGGATGGAAAGCGCTCGACGAACCCCGCCAGCACGAGGCCGGGGCTCGAGACCTCGTTCACCGAGATCACCCGGTCCAGTCCCGCGCCATCGCCGACGAGCTCGAGCTGCAGCGTATCGCGCAGCAGGTCGAGCAGACGCGCCACCGTGAGCGGTTTGGTCACGCGCGCGCCGTTTTCGGGCGCCGCTCGTTCGCGGGCCGCTTGAGGCGCAGGATCTGCGCTTCGACGCGCCGCGCTGCTTCGGCTAACGCAATACCGGCGCTCCGATGCCGCGCCGCGCCGACCAGGGCGCGGCGCCGCGGCGTGTGCAACACGATCTCGACCTTGCGCGTGCTGCCGTCCTGCTCGAAGCGCACGGTCGCGTCCACCGGCCGATGGAGCAGCGAGCCGAGCCGGCCGATCACGCGTTCGGCGCGCGTCCGCAGCATGTTGGAAAGTTCCATGTGATGGGCTTGTACGGTGATGTCCACAGGGCTACCCCTCCTTCGACGCTCCAACGATCTCCCCGAGATGTTGTTCCGTTAGGCGCGCGGCGTCCGGCCAGGTGAACCGCTCCGCGAAGCGGCGCCCGTTGGCGCCGAGCCGTTCGACGAGCGCGGGATCCGCCGCCAGGCGCGCAAAGGCCGCCGTCAGCGCCGGAATGTCTCCATGCGGCACCAGAAACCCGGTCTCCCCGTCGCGCACCGACTCGCGCAACCCCGGCGAATCCGACGCCACGACCGGCGTCGCGCAGGCCGCTGCCTCGAAGTTGGTGATCCCCCATCCCTCCTTTGGCGATGTCAGCGCGAGCGCCCATGCTTCGCGCACCAGGGACAACTTCGTTGCGTCATCGATGAACCCAAGAAACCGTACCCTGCCTCCAAGGTCAAGCGACTGCGAGAGCCGTTCCAACTCCGGCCGGTAATCGCCGGTCCCTGCGATCGCCAGCGCGGCGGTCGGGTGCTGCATCGCCGCGAACGCGCGAATGATGAGATCCACGCGCTTGTAGCGTTTGAGCCGTCCGAGATAGACGAACAGCGGTTGGCGAGCGCGAGCCCCCGGTGCCGGCGCCGGCGTGTAATTCGTGGAGTCGATCCCCGGATAGATGACGCGGATGCGCGAGCGCGCGATGCCGCGCGCCACCAGATCCTCCGCCGTGCTCTCGCTGATCGCCTCGAACGGCGCGTTGTTGTAGTAGTGGACGAGCGGGCGCTCGAGCGCCCAGACCATGCCGGCCATCAGGTACGACACCTCCTGAAATGCCGTGGTGCCGAAAAGATGCGGGACCAACGCCATCACCGGCCGCGTCGTCCAGCGCGTGGTGTACAACGGAATCTTGTTGATGTCCTCGACCAGCACATCATCGCCTGCTGCCGCCAGGTGGCGCTTGTAATATCGACGCGCCATGAACTGAAACGTATACCGAGTACCGACGCGATGGACATCGATGCCGTCGAGCACCGTGCGCGGCGCGCAAGCGTCCCAACCGCTGCAGAGCAGCGTGACGCGGTGGCCGGCCGCGGCCAGCCGGCCGAAGATTTCGTGGAGATGGGTCTCGGCGCCGCCGGCCTGCGGGTTCTCGCGGTCCTGCCAGTTGACGAGCAGGATGCGGAGCGGCCGTGCGGGCGCGCTCACAACTTGCCTGACCGACGGGCGAGCGCGTCGAGCACGCCGTTGACGAACCGCGCGCTGTCCTCCCCGGCGAAACGCTCGGCCAGCCTAACGGACTCCTGCACGACGACCTTCGGGGGCGTGGCGCCCAGCCGCAGCTCCGCTGCGCCTAACCGCAAGATGGATCGCTCCACGGCGCCTAACCGATCGAGGCGCCAGTTGGTGGTCACGTCCGTGAGGTCCGCATCGATCGCCCGCTCCTCCGCCGCCACCGCCCGCACCAAGGCCATCGCACGGTCCCGCAGCGGCCGGGCGAGCGCCAGGTCGTCCCACATCCGCTCGGCCACGCGCGGCAGGGCGGCGTTCCCCTGGCTGCCGGCCCCGCGCACATCCCATGCGTACACCGCCTGGAGCGCCCGCGCGCGGGCGCGCGTCTCAACCCTCATCCGCCACGTTCAACCGGTCGAGCAGGTCCGCCATCTCGAGCGCGGCAATCGCGGCGTCCCACCCTTTGTTGCCGTGCGTGCCCCCGGCGCGCGCCGCCGCTTGCTCCATCGTGTCGCACGTGAGCACGCCCAACGTGACCGGCGTGTCGTATTCGGCGGCGACGTTGGCGAGGCCGCTCGTCGACTCGCGCGCGACGACATCGAAGTGCGGCGTGTCGCCGCGGATCACCGCGCCCAACGCAACCAGCGCGTGGTATCGCTCGGACGCGAGCAGCGCGCGCGCCGCGGCCGGCAGCTCCCACGCGCCCGGCACCCACACCACGTCGATGTCATCGTAGGCGACGCCGTGGCGCGTCAGCGCGTCCATCGCGCCGTCCACCAGGCACTGGGTGACGGCTTCGTTGAACCGGCTGACCACGACCGCGATCCGGCGGCCTTGCCCAACGGGAGTTCCGGCGAATTCGGGCATCAGTGCGCGAGCAGGTGTCCGAGCTTCGTCTGCTTGGTTTCGAGGTAGTCGCGATTCTCGCTCGTGGCCGGCGCGCGAATCGGGACGCGCTCGTCCACCGTCAGGCCGTAGCCCTCGAGCCCGACGAGCTTGCGCGGGTTGTTGGTCAGCGGCCGGATGGACTTGAGCCCCAGGTCGAGCAAAATCTGCGCGCCGATGCCGTAGTTGCGCAGGTCGGGCTTGAATCCGAGCCGCTCGTTCGCTTCGACCGTGTCGGCGCCGCCGTCCTGCAGCTCGTACGCCTTGAGCTTGTTGAGCAGTCCGATGCCCCGCCCTTCCTGATCCAGGTACACCACCACGCCCCGGCCTTCCTCGGCGATCATCTGCATGGCGGCCTGGAGCTGCCAGCCGCAGTCGCAGCGCAGCGAGCCGAACACGTCTCCCGTTAGGCACTTGGAGTGCATGCGCACCAGCACGTGCTCGCCGTCGTGCACGTCGCCGAACACGAGGGCGATGTGCTCGTGCTGGTCGACGTCGTTGCGGTAGCCGCTGATGCGCCACTCGCCCCACTCCGTCGGCAGCCGCGCCTCGGCCACCCGGTGCACCAACCGCTCGGTCTTGAGCCGGTGCGCCACCACTTCGGCGACGGTGATGAACGTGAGCCCGTGCCGCTCGGCGAATTGCTCGAGCTCGGGCCGGCGCGCGGGCTGGCCATCCTCGTCGCGCAGGATCTCGCAGATCACGCCCGCCGGGTACAACCCGGCGCGCCGCGCCAGATCGATGGCCGCTTCGGTATGGCCGACGCGTTGCAGCACGCCGCCATCGCGCCCGCGCAGCGGCTGGATGTGCCCGCCGTAGCGCAGATCGCCGGGCAGCGACGCCGGATCCACCGCCACCTGAATGGTGCGCGCGCGGTCCTGCGCCGAGATGCCGGTGGTCACGCCGAATCGCGGCGCGGCGTCGATGCTCTGCGTGTACGCCGTGCGATAGGCGTCGATGTTGTTCTCGCTGACTAACGTTAGGCCGAGTTGGTCGCAGCGCTCGCCGGTGAGCGCGAGGCAGATCAGACCGCTGGCGCGCTTGGCCATGAAGGTGATGATCTCCGGCGTCACCAGCTGGGCGGCGCAGATGAGATCACCTTCGTTCTCGCGATCCTCGTCGTCGGCCACGATGATCATGCGGCCGGCGGCGATGTCGGCGATGGCCTGCTCGACGGTTCCGAAGGGCATGGTCAGCGCACCGCCGCGAGGTATGGGGCCACGAGCCGCTGCACGTACTTGCCGATCACGTCCGCTTCGACGTGCACGCGCCGCCCAGGCGCGAGATCGCCCAGCGTGGTGTGGCGCAGCGTGTAGTCGATGAGCGACACCTGCACCACATCGACCGCCGGCATGTCGTTCACGGTAAGGCTCACGCCGTCCAGCGCAATCGATCCGTGCGGCACCACGAGGTCGGCCAGCTCCCGCGGAAGGCGGACGTCCACCAGCCGCGCGTCGCCCTCGGTGCGCGCGCCGACGACGGTGCCGGTATCGTCCACGTGTCCCTGCACGAGATGCCCGCCTAACCTGTCGCCCGCCCGGAGCGCACGCTCGAGGTTGACGCGCGTCCCCGGCTCCCACGAGCCGATCTCCGTGCGCTCGAGCGTCGTGACCACGGCCGCCACGCTGAACCACCCGTCACCATGCTCGCGTACCGTTAGGCACGCGCCATTGAGCGCGATGCTCTCACCTCCCGACAGGCGGACAAACGCGGAGCGCACGCGCAGCTCGCGGCCAGCCGGAACGTCCGCTACCCGTTCGATGGTGCCAATGTCGGAGATGATGCCGGTGAACACGTTAGGGCCGACTGAAGGCGGACAACGCCGGACAAAGCCGGAGAACAGCGACACGTGGACTGAAGCCGGACAAGGCCGGACAGAGCCGGAGAAAAAGCTTAGACGTATGCAACACGGAGTACATAAGTGATTGTTCCAGGAGTTATTTCTCGGGCGCTTACGCCCGCGCTTTCTCTGCCTTACCTCAAGCAGCGTCTTTGTTGATCCCGGCGCGGCTGCGCGTCGTCTGCCTACCGGGGATTCTCAAGCTCTGTCCGGCCTTGTCCGTCTTGTCCGCCTTTCGCTGTTCTCAGGCTCTGTCCGGCGTTGTCCGCCTGTAGTCCGCCTGCACACGATCATGCTGTCGTCGCCGAATGCGCGTCGTTCGAGCACTCGAAACCGGTGCGCCTGTCCAATGGGTGTTCCGTTCGTGAACGCGAACGCATTCTGCGCTCCCGAGCCGAGTACGATAGGACCCTGAAAGATAACCAAACGGTCGATCAGAGATTGCTCCATGAGCGCACCCGTAAGTCGCGCTCCGCCCTCGACAAGCAGCGATCGGATACCCTCCGACTTCAGATGTTCCAATCCATTATATAGCGAGCTCGTCCGCAGCACCGTGACCCCGGCCGCCTCCAACGCGCGCGCAGCGCGGGCCGGGGGATGCTCGGCCACGACCATTACCGGGACGTCGCGCGCGGTGCGAACGAGCGCCGAGTCGAGCGGCGTGCGTGCGTGGCGGTCGAAGATAACGCGGCGCGGGGAAATGCGCGGCGCGGGTGCGTCCCGAACTGTGAGCTGTGGGTTGTCGGACAGCACCGTGCCGATGCCGACCGCCACCGCGTCGTGGCCGGCGCGCAGTTCGTGCGCGGCGGCGCGAGCGCGGCGGCCGGTGATCCAGCGCGAGCAGCCGGCGGCGTCGGCGATGGCGCCATCGATCGTGAGCGCCAGCTTGAGCGTGATCCACGGGCGGTTCGCGCCGAACGAAAAGAAAAACGCGGGGTCGACCTCGAGCGCTCGGCGCTTCTCGATTCCTGTAACGACGTCGATGCCGGCATCGCGCAGGCGCGACGCGCCGCCCGACGCTTTCGGGTTCGGGTCCAGGGCGCCGATCACGACGCGCGACACGCCGGCCTCGATCAGGGCGCGCGTGCACGGCGGCGTCTTGCCTTGGTGCGCGCACGGCTCGAGCGACACGTATACGGTGGCGCCTTTGGCCAGCGGTCCCGCGGCGTCGAGTGCCGCGGCCTCGGCGTGCGGTTCGCCGAACCGCGCGTGCCAGCCTTCGCCGACGATGTGGTCGCCGCGAACGACGACGGCGCCGACCATGGGATTCGGCGCCGTCTGGCCCCAGCCGCGTTTGGCCAGGTCGATCGCCCGGCGCATGAACGCGCGATCGCGCCGCGCGGCCGGGGTTTCCGTTAGGCGGTCAGAACGCAAGGCGGGCGCCGATCGACCCGTACCAGCGCGACTGGTTGACGTCGTCGGCGAACGTGTTGAAGGTGCGCACCGAGCCGCCGGACACTCTGCCTAACTCGGCCACCAGCTTCACGAACGGAATCACGTTGAGCGAGACGTCGCCGAAGATGCTGGTGCGGGTGGGGCTCACCATGAGCGCCACCGGCGTCGGCTGCGCTTGGCCATCTACTGTGGAGGTGAGCTTGGCGCTCGCGTCGTAGTAGTCGCGGCCGAAGCCCGCGGCGAGGCTCACCCAGAGCAGATTCTTGCTGGCCACGACCCGCCAGGCTTTGGTGCGAAGATCCAGGTCGCGCACGGAAAAGCTTTCCGTGGAGCTGGCGGTGGCGAAGATCGACGTCATGGGCAGGCTCCGTTCCTGATAGGTGACGGAGATGCCCGGCGTGAGCGCCGTCTCCTGAAGCAGGCCTAACCGAACGCCGTAGCCGAACCGGATGGCGCCGGTGGGATGGCCGATGCGCACGCCCGTCTGCTCTACCGACGGCAGATACGAGGCGCTGACGAGCGCGTCGAGTCCCCCGATGTACGTGAGCCCGATCGGGAAGCCGCGGAAGACGCCCAACGCGCCGTCGATTTCCGGGAACACGACCGTCTTGTTGTTGGTCGTGTATCCGCTGGCCTCGGGCGCGCCCGGCCCGACGTTCACGCCCTGCACGTCGGGGATGCTCGCGTTGAGCAGGTTCACCCGCGCGCCGATGCTGAAGTGGCCCAGCCCGCCTAACGTGCCACCCTGGCCCAACGTCGCGTTGCCGCCGGCGACGAGCGTGCCCAACTGCGTGTTCAAGTACTGGTACAGGTCCACCGCCTTCTGGCATCCGTCGCCGCCGGCCACTTCACTGCGGACGGGACCGCCCGCGGGACCGGTCGCCACGATCACCTGGTTGCACTGCGGATTCTCGACCCCCTGCGCCCCCACCGACGGCGCGGCGATCGCTGCGGCAACTGCGAAGACGAACCAGATACGCTGCATGCTCGACCCCTCCTTGGACTACGCCAGAGTCACCTGCCCCGTACCGGCGCGCACCTCGCCTAACTCCCACGCGTCGATCGAACACGCGCGCGCGGCGGCGATCACGTCGGCCTGGGCGCCGGGCGCCGCGAACACGACCATCCCGACCCCCATGTTGAACGCCCGGAACATCTCGGCCCGCGGCACATCGCCCCCGCGCGCCAGCACTTGGAATACGTTAGGCACCGGCCACGACGCCGTCCGGACCACCGCATCCATGCTGGGCGGCAGCGCCCGATTCACGTTTCCCGTGAGACCGCCCCCGGTAATGTGCGCCATGGCGTGCACCAGGTGAAGCACCGGCTCGAGCGCCGCGCGATACGAGCGATGGACGCGGAGCAGCACGTCGGCCACCGATCCGTCTTCGCCCGGAAACCGGGCGCCCACCGTTAGGCGCATCCGCTCGAACACGATCTTGCGGGCCAGCGAATAGCCGTTCGTGTGCAGTCCCGAGCTGGCAAGCCCGATGAGCCGATCGCCTACCCGAACCCGCTCGGCGCCCAGCACCGCGTCTTCCTCGACGCAGCCCACGATGAACCCCGCCAGATCGTAGTCGGGCGGCGTGTACACCCCCGGCATCTCGGCCGTCTCGCCGCCCACCAGCGCACACTTGTTCTCCCGGCAGCCCGCCGCCACGCCGCGCACCACACTCTCGACCACCTCGGGCACCAGCACGCCGAACGCCACGTAGTCGAGAAAGAACAGCGGCAGCGCGCCCTGCACCAGGATGTCATTCACGCAGTGGTTCACCAGGTCGTGGCCGATCGTGTCGTGGCGATTCGCCTCGATCGCCACCTTGATCTTGGTTCCCACGCCGTCGGCGCTCGACACCAGCACCGGCGCGCGCATCCCCGGCGGCACGCGGAACTGTCCGCCGAATCCGCCGAACTTCCCGCGCGCGCCGGCCGTGAACGTCGACTCGACCAGCGCCTTGATGCGCTGCTTGGCCGCGTCGGCCGCGTCGATGTCGACCCCGGCGTCGCGGTAGTCGAGCGGCACGCTCACGCCGGAATCTCCTGCTCGACGCTGACTAACCGATGGAACTCCTGCACGCGCGCCGCGATGTCGTCTTCGCCGATCTCGAGGAACCGCGTGATCGAGAAGCGCTCGACGGCGAACGACCCCATGGCCGAGCCGTACACCACGGCCCGGCGGAGATTCGTGTCGGTGACGGTGCCGCAGCGCGCGAGATAGCCGATGAACCCGCCGGCGAACGAATCGCCCGCGCCCGTGGGGTCGAACACGTTTTCTAACGGAAAGGCCGGCGAGAAGAACACGCTCCTGGGTCCGAACATGAGCGCGCCGTGCTCGCCCTTCTTGATGATCACGGTCTTGGGGCCGTGCGACTGGATCCAGCGCGCCGCCTTCACGAGGTTCGCTTCCTCGGTGAGCTGGCGCGCTTCGGCGTCGTTGAGCGTGACGAGATCCACGTGGCCGAGCAGCTCGAGGAGGTCGCTACGGCGGCTTTCGATCCAGAAGTTCATCGTGTCGCACGCCACGAGCTGCGGCTTGTGCACCTGTTGCAGCACGTCCAACTGGAGCCGCGGATCGATGTTGCCGAGGAAGACGAACGGCGCGTCGCGGAACGCTTCGGGAATCTTGGGACGAAAGTGCGAGAAGACGCCGAGCCGGGTCTCGAGCGTTTCGGCCGTATTCAGATCGTGGCGGTAGCGGCCGCGCCAGCGAAATGATTCGCCCTGGGCGCGTTCGATCCCCGTGAGGTCCACGCCGCGCTCGGCCAAAACGTCCAGTTGGTCCACCGGGTAGTCGCTGCCCACGACGCCCACCATCTGGACGTCGGTGAGCAAACTTGCCGATGCCGCGAAGAAGACCGCCGAGCCGCCGAGCACGTTCTCGGCGCGGCCGAAGGGCGTTTCTACCGAGTCGAGCGCAATGGAGCCGACGACGAGGACGGTCATGTGTGTTCGAGTGCGGTTGAGACTGAAAGGTAGCGCGACGACGCTCTATTCGCTCGGGCGCCGAGAGCTGAAGCTACCCCGGGGGTCATTGCGGTGTCCACAAAATCGGGTACGCATTGGCCCGATGCTCGGCGCCGCGTCAGCGCACGCTTGCCCCACCTCGCGGCGCATGCCTTGCAAAGGTTGGCCGGGTGAACAGCCGGCGTTGCGCCAACGCCCAGCCGGCCCGACCCGTCACGCGTCTGATGCCAGGTCTGTCCCGTTTCGCCGCAATCGCCGCTGCCGCGTGGTTCGCGTTCGCGACCGCGGCGTGCAGCTCGAGCACGTCGCCTAACGGACCGGTGGGGTCGGTGAAGGTCTCGCCCTCCGTCGACACCGTCGCGGTCGGCAAGACCACCGCCCTGCAGGCAACGGTGACGAGCCCGGGCGGCCAGACCATCTCCGGCCAACGAGTTTTCTGGAACACTGGAAACGCGTCAGTGGGAACGGTGTCCGACGCCGGCGTCGTGACCGGCCGCGCGCAGGGGACCGTGCAGATCGCCGCGAGCGCCGGCGGCGCGTCCGGCATTTCGACCATCACGGTGCTCCCGCCGCGCGTGGCGTCGGTGTCGGTGTCTCCGGGCCGCGACACCATCGTGCTGCCCGGTAGCGCACAACTGACCGCGACGCCGTTCGACGAGAACCATGAGCCGCTCGCCGGCCGGACGGTGGCGTGGAACAGCAAGTCGCCTAACGTCGCCACGGTGAATGCCAGTGGACTCGTCACCGGCGTGGCGGCCGGCGCAGCCACCATCACCGCGACCAGCGACGGGCAGTCCGCGAGCGCCGTGGTCGTCGTGCACGCGCCCGTCGCCGTGACCGTCATGATCACACCGGCTTCTGCCACGCTCACCGTGGGTAAGAGCACCACGTTGACTGCCAAGGTGAAGGACGAGAGAGGCCGCGTGATCCAGGGCGCGCCGATCGCGTGGACCTCGGCGACGCCGTCGGCGGCGACCGTGTCCGCCGAGGGCGTCGTGAAAGCGGTCGGCGCGGGCGCCGCAATCATCACGGCAAGAAGTGGCAACGCGTCCGGGAGCGCGGCCATTGTTACCGTTGCGGCGCCGAAGCCTGCGCCTGCTCCCGCGCCGCCGCCGGCACCGGCACCGGCACCGGCACCGAAGCCGCCGCCTGACCCGAAGCATAAACCTTCGCCGCCGCCGCCCGCACCCAAGCCAGCGCCTAACCCGAAACCGCCGCCGGGTTCAGGCCACCACTAGCCCTGACCCTGGGGGCGGGCAACCAGCTATCGCCAGCCCAGCGCGGGCGCCACGTGCGTCAGGATCGACTCGATCACGTGCGCGTTGTACTCGACGCCGAGCGTGTTAGGCACGGTGAGGAGGAGGGTGTCGGCTAGAGCGATGGCCTCATCGCCCCGCAACGCTTCCACCAGCACGTCCGGCTCGGCCGCATACGACCGGCCGAAGATGGCGCGCATGTTGTCGAGGATCCCGATCTGATCGCTCGACTCATCGCGGCCGAAGTAGGCGCGGTCGCGGTCGTTCATGAGCGCGAAAATCGAGCGGGACACCGAGACGCGCGGCTCGCGTGTATGCCCGGCGTCGGTCCAGGCTTGCCGGAAGATGCGGATCTGGCGGGCCTGCTGGACGTGAAAGGGTTCGCCCGATTCGTCTTCCTTGAGGGTGGAGCTTTGGAGGTTCATCCCATGCTGCGCGGCCCAGATAGCGGTTGCGTTAGACGCCGATCCCCACCAGATGCGATCGCGGAGTCCGGGGGAATGGGGCTCGAGGCGAAGCAGCCCGGGCGGATTGGGAAACATGGGTCGAGGATTGGGTTTGGCGAATCCTTCGCCGCGCAGCAGATCGAGAAAGACTTCCGCATGACGCCGACCCAGGTCCGCGTCGGTTCCCCCTTCGGGCGGCGTGTAGCCGAAGTGACGCCAGCCTTCGATGACTTGTTCCGGCGAGCCTCGGCTGATGCCGAGCTGGAGACGGCCATTGCTGATCAGATCGGCCGAGCCCGCGTTCTCGACCATGTAGAACGGGTTCTCGTACCGCATGTCGATGACCGCCGTTCCGATCTCGATGCGACTCGTCCGGGCAGCGACGGCCGCGAGAAGCGGAAAAGGAGACCCGAGCTGCTGGGCAAAGTGATGCACGCGAAAGTACGAGCCGTCCGCGCCGAGTTGTTCCGCCGCAACGGCGAGCTCGATCGATTGCTGAAGGACATCGCGCGCCGATCGCGCGACCGATGGGCGCGACGGTGTCCAATGACCGAAGGACAGGAATCCGATCTTTTTCATTGCGTCATTAGGGGTTTTTCGACGAAAGCGGCCCCGGCGCGGCCCAGCTGCACCGTCACGTCATGCTGCGCGCCATCATCCACCAACGGGATCGCCGGTGTGTCGAGCACCTGGCCGTCGACGCTGATGGCAACGGCGGCCGCGATGTCGTCTGTGACATGCACGGCGATGATGTACAGACTTCGTCCATAGCGATACCGAATTTCATACTGCCGCCAATCGCGCGGAAGGCAGGGGTGTATCGAGAGCATCGCACCCTGCTTCACGACACCGAGAATCGCCTCCACGCCCACGCGATACATCCAGCTCGCGGAGCCGGTGTACCACGTCCATCCGCCGCGCCCAACGTGTCCCTCGGCCGCATAAATATCGGCGGCTACGACGTAGGGCTCGACCTTGTATCGGTCGACGTCGGTCGGCGTTCGCGAGCGGGTGAGGGGGTTGAGCATCTGAAACATCTCGAACGCGCGATCACCGTCGCCGCGTCGCGCCGTTGCGAGTGCCGCCCAGAGCGCCGCGTGCGTATACTGACCGCCGTTTTCGCGGACGCCCGGCAGGTAGCCCTTGATGTAGCCGGGATCGTGAGGCGTGTGGTCGAACGGCGGAGTGAGCAGCAGCACGAGCCGCGCGTCGTCGCGCACCAGATGCGCATCCAGCGAGCGCATCGCGCGCGACTGCCGCTCTTGATCGCCGGCGGCCGAGATCACGCTCCAGCTCTGGCCCAACGAATCGATGCGGCATTCGTCGCCTAACGCGGAGCCCAAGGGCGTGCCATCGTCGAAGTAGGCGCGGCGGTACCATTCGCCGTCCCAGCCGTCTGACTCGACGGCGCGCGCGTACGCGCCGGCCTGCGTCAGGAATTCGTCCGCGAGCGCGGCGTCGCCACGCGCGGCCGCGACCGGCGCAAACGCGCGCAGCGTGGCGATGAGAAACCACGCCAGCCAGACGCTCTCGCCGCGCCCTTCTACCCCCACACGGTTCATGCCGTCGTTCCAATCGCCGCCCCCGATCAGCGGCAGCCCGTGCGCGCCGGCCGTGCACGCCTTCCGTAAGGCGCGGATGCAGTGCTCGTACACCGTTCCGGTCTCCCCCGGCACCTGCGGCACCTCGTATGCCTCGTGCTCGCCCGGCTCGAGCGCCCGCATCGTGAGAAACGGCGCTGATGCATCGAGCACCGACGCGTCGCCGGTGACGCGCACGTAGTGATCGACGACGTATGGAAGCCACGCCATGTCGTCGGAGAACCGCGTTCGCACACCGCGTCCGCTGCCCGGGTGCCACCAGTGCTGCACATCTCCCTCGATGAACTGGCGCCCCGCGGCGCGAACGATGTGTTCCCGCGCCAACTCCGGCGCCGCATAGACGAACGCCATCACGTCCTGCAGCTGGTCGCGGAACCCGTAGGCTCCGCCGCTCTGATACAGCGCCGAGCGCGCCCACATGCGACACGAGAGCGCCTGGTACAACGTCCATCGGTTGAGCATCGCATCGAAGGTCGGTTCCGGTGTGCGCACGGTGATCACCGAAAGCCGTTCCGCCCAACCGGCAACGGTCTGCGCCACCGCCGACTGTGCTCGCCTAACGTCACCGTATCGCGCCGCGAGCTCCCGGGCCTCGGCGCGGCGCGGCGCCGCGCCCAGGATGACGACCACGTCTCGCGTTTCTCCGGGCCCGATGTCGATTTCGCATTGGAGCGCGGCGCACGGATCGAGACCCACGCCCGCGGCGCCGAGGAGGTTCCGCCGGACGCTCGCGGATCCGCTACCCGTCGCGGCGCGCGCGAGTGCCGCCGGAGCATTGGGCGCGCCGTTCCGCCCGAGGAACTCCCTCCGGTCGCCGGTGTGACCGATCACGCGTTCGCTCACCGCCGTGAACGCCACCCATTCGGCGAACTCGGGATCGAACGTATTCTGCGCGAAGATCGCCCCCAGGTCCGCCTCGAACGACGTTCGCACCTGATGTTGCGTGTGCTCGCGGAGCACGCCGAGCGTGAGCTCGGTGTAGGCGGTGAGGATGATCCTGCGCCGCCGGCCATCATCGTTAGTCAGCCGCAGCACCGAAATCTTGACCGCGTCGTTCTCGGCAATGCCGCACACGAGATGCGTCCTGATCCGCGTGTGCTCGTGCTCGAACGACGACTGTCCCGGCTCGTGGCGCACGACGTACGGTGTGTAATTCTGGACCGGCGCCGGTGTCGCGCTCCACACGTCGCCGGTCTCGTCGTCTTGCAAATAGATCGCGTCGCCGACCGGATCGCTCACCGGATCGTTGTGCCACGGCGTTAGGCGAAAAAGATAGCTGCTCCCGGCCCAGGAAAACCCCCCGCCTCGCTCCGTGACGATGAAACCGCCGTGCGGGTTGGCGATCACGTTCGACCACGGCGCCGGCGGGACGTGATCGCCGTACACGCTCATCTGATACGCGCCGTCGTGTGCGATGCCGCCAAAGCCGTTGGTGTCGAGCGGTCGCGACGGGCCGCCGCCCCTCACGTCGACCGCGTGCGAAGAGACGTCGGACACGAGCGCCGCGCTCGCCTTGCCGTCCGAGCGCAGACGAGAACCCAGATCCCACAACGGGCGCACGGCTTGCGCGGCGCGACGTCCGGATGCCCGCAACGGCGTCAAGAACGGGCCGCCATCATCCTCTTCGCGTTCGTCCGCCGGCTTCGACGCCTCGATGATCCGTCCAAGCGAGCGGCCGTCGCACGGCACGTGCACGCGCGCCGTCGCACGCAGCATCAACAGATCCGCGGCGCTGAGCAAATCCCGTCGGCGCACGAACGCGCCGCCGGGCCGGTCCGTGATGCTCGAGTCGCTCGACGCGAACAACGTTGCGGTGATCTGCTCGTTGAGCGCCTGCAGATACGTATGCGGCTGCTCGTTCAGCACGACGAGATCGACCGTCATACCGTGGCGCCGCCAGAAGTGGTGTGCCGCGAACAATTGGCGCAGCGTCGGCAGTCCGTCGGCCGAGTCGATCGTCGCCAGGACGATCGGCCAGTCGCCGGAAATTCCGTTAGCCCAGAGGCGGGCCTGCGACCCGTTGTTGCGGCGCAGCTCGGATTGGGGAGCGCGCAGTTCCGGGCACGCATAGAAGAGAGAGCCCGCCAACTCCTGGAAGGAGGCCGCGTCTGCAGGAGTGATGTCGAGCTCGTTCAGTTCTACTTGCGCCGATGTCCACGCCAGGTCGAGTGCGCGCTGCGCGGCGTGCGGATCGTGATACCGGCCGGCGAGCTCGAACGCGCGCTCGCGGCTCGTGGCGACGAGCGTCGTGAACGCGACCGACGCCGATTGGCCCGGCGCCAATCGAACACGCGTGCGCAGCGCAAAAATGGGATCGAGGACGGCGCCCGTGGTACCGGACAGCGGTCCATCGACGTCGAGCGCGACCGGGTCGCGAACCGAACGGCCGCGGCCGAGGAACCGCGCACGATCGGTCTCGCAGCTCGTTAGGCCGACGCGCTCCGCGCCGGTGTCGACCACGTGGACACACCACAGCGGTCGCTCGTTGGCCGACCGGGGACGACGAATGGCCGTGATCGCCGAGCACCAGGCATGCCACTCGGTCTCGATAAAGAGATTCCCGAACGCCGGATGCGCACGATCCGCATCGGGCGGTGCGAGAACGATCTCGCCGTAACTCGTCAGCTCGACGTCGCGCGTCGCATCCGAGTTGTTGGTCACGACCACCCGCCTCACTTCGGCCGCGTCGTCAGGGACAACGCCGATTTCCGTGCGCGTTTCGATGTCGCCGTCGGCGCGGTGGAACGTGACGCGGTCGGTGGCCAGCACGGCCTTGTACCGGTCGGCCTCGACGCACACCGGCTGATGCGCGGCAGACCACACTGCCCCGCGCGCGATATCCTTGAGGTAGCAGAACTGCCCGCTGTGATCTCGCGTTCCATCCGCCCGCCACCGCGTGACGGCGAGATCCTCGAATCGGCTGTAGCCGCCGCCGGCATGGCTCACCATGATCGTGTAGGGCGCACGTCCTAACAGGGCGACGTGGGGCTGCACGGTGTCCGGTGTATCGAACTCACGAACCGCCGCGCGCTCCACGTCGGAGGCAGAACGTGCTTCATCGGAACGCGACGGCTGCGTGTCCTGCAGCTCGAGCCGTCGCGGAATGCGCTCGTGTAGCAGCAAGCTCGCCGAGCGCATCATCGGGTCGGCGTGAAACCGGCGTTGCCACACGTCGGCGGTGAGCACATTCGTGAGTGCGACGAGTCCCATGCCGATGTGATGCGCCATGAACGTCCTAACGACGGCGTACCGCCGGCCCGGCTCGGGACGCGAGTAGTCGAGCGCATCGCGGAATCCATACGATCCGAGCGCGCCGCCGCGCTCGAGCGTGCGCAAATTTGCGAGCGCCTCATGCGGATTCACCATCATCGCCAGCACCGTCGCATACGGAGCGACGACGAGATCGCGAGCCAGCCCGCGCTTGAGCGCGAGATCGGGAACGCCGAAGGCGCGGTACTGATACGTGAGATTGCGGTCGCGCAGGTTGTACGCGCTCTCGCTCACGCCCCACGGAACGCCGCGTGCTCCGCCGTACGCAATCTGCCGATGCACTGCGCCGCGATACGTTTGGTCGAGCAGCGTGAACGGAAGCGATTCCATCACGAGCACCGGCATCAGGTACTCGAACATGCTGCCGCTCCACGACACGAGCGCCGTCGCGCCGGCCGCGTGCGTGAGCGTGCGGCCGAGTCGGAACCAGTGCTCCACCGGGACCTCGTTCTTGGCGACGGCAATAAAGCTCGCGAGGCGCGCTTCGGAGGCCAGGAGGTCGTAGTACGATCCGTCGAGCGAGTGCGTGCTCTGCTGGTATCCGATGGCGAACAACCTGCGCGCCGGGTCGAAGAGAAAGCGGAAATCCATCGACGTCGCATACGCCGACGCGCGCCGGGCGAGCACATCGAGGCGCGCGACTAACGAGGCGGCGGCCGGCGAGCGCGCGCTCAAGTACCTGAGCGTGACGCGGCCGCGCGGCACATCGTCGGAATCGCCGGCGCCGAGTGCGCCGCGAAGGGCCTCGTGCTCGGCGATGCGGCGCAGGCTCCAGTTTATCCACTCGGTGACCGGCGCCGCTGCCTCGTCCGGCAGCGCTCCCGCTCCGAGCGCGCCTAACGCGCGGCCGAGCGGCGCGGCGGCGGCGGAGAGGGGCGCGGCCGCATCTACCAAAGCCGCAT
>DASUHB010000024.1 GCA_036273715.1 Gemmatimonadaceae bacterium | reverse complement strand
GACGACGAGGACGTCGCGCGGATCTTCGCGCTCGAGCACAGCGGCGATCGTTAGGCCTGGGGGCGAATCGGTGGGCAGGTCCTTGAGCGAGTGCACGCAGCAGTCGACTTTGTCCTGCGCGAGCGCGGCCTCGAGCTCGTGCGTGAACAGACCCTTGGCGCCGATCTCGCGCAGCGGCTGCTCGATGCGTTTGTCGCCGGCGGTCTTGAACGCCACGAGCTCGCTGTGAATGCCGTGCGCCGCGAGCATCGAGGCCACCTGTCGCGCCTGGCGGAGGGCGAGCTCGGAGGACCGCGTGGCGACGCGGAGAGCTCCTGGTTGCTTGGCGGAAGATAGTCCCATTGCTGCTCAATCTATAGGGACAGATCGGTGGCGGCGGGCGTCGACCCCAGGCTCGCCCTAAAAGGCGGTACCCAAACACCAGCCATAGTCGCGCGGACCGGCGCAGCGCCTCGCGCTCCTGGGGAAGATCACCTATGGTGGGTTCCTGTTTTCCAACCACCGCGCTAAGATAATCCTCCCGCTTCACGGCCGCCTATCGGGGCGGTCGCCTGCCACTCCGCCGCGTTCGGTAGACTTAGTCAGGCAAAAGGTATCACCGCATGCTCCGCATCATAGCGATGGTAGGGGACACCGAGGCGTCCGCGCATCTCCGGGAGGCCGTGGAGAACGCTGCGCGCTTGCAATTCGTTTGCGACGTGCAGGCACTCTCTCAATGCGGTGGCCGCGAGCTGCCAGACGTCCTGGTTTTGGGCGTCAAGGAAGCCGAGCGACCCGGTGTCGAAGCGGTGGTGCGCAACGTTACCGTATGCAAACCGAGCATCCGGCTCTTCCTTGTCTGTCATAGAGACGGTCCTACTCTGCAGGCGCTGATGCGAGTGCAGCATCTCGGCAGTGCGGGTGTCATCCTCCCTCGTGAAAATTCGCCCGCACAGACGTGCCGCGCGCTACTCTCTGCCACCTCGGCCGAAGATGCCGACAGATCCGTGCGGCGTCTGGTGTGCTCCCAAGCGCCGGAGCGGGCCATGCGTTATCTCCACTGGTGCGTAAGCCACGATTGCGCTGTCCGTCCAAGTGTACGCGCGCTGGCAGCGGCAGCGCACGTGCGACCGGAAACGCTCGTCCGTCGCTTTACGGCGCTCGGCCTGTGCCTGCCTAACCATCTGATCGCGTGGGCGCTCGTGCTCCGGGCCAAGGCTCGACTGG
Organism: Gemmatimonadaceae bacterium; assembly: GCA_036273715.1. Lineage (NCBI taxonomy): Bacteria > Pseudomonadati > Gemmatimonadota > Gemmatimonadia > Gemmatimonadales > Gemmatimonadaceae > Gemmatimonadaceae bacterium. The sequence goes on along the minus strand of DASUHB010000024.1, from coordinate 10,541 downwards.
ACAGGCCACAGGCAAGCTTCGAGAGAGTGGCGCACGAGCTCGGGTTTGGATCCGGCGGGTCGCTCGCGAACCTGATCAAGCGCCGGACCGGCTTGACGCGATCCGAATTTCGCGCGCGAACGCCCGAAGACATCGCCGTCACCGCCATGCGCGAGATGTTCGGCGCATGCCAGGAGCATGCGTTCGAGAATCGGGACCACCCAATCGACCGACAAGCGAGCTGAGCCAGGCCGCGCGTTAGGAGAACGGCACGGGAAAGGGATCGCCACGCGCCGGGTCAGAAAACGTGCGACGGAGGTCAATTCCGTGCTTGCTCCGTCGGGCTCGCGCTCCTACCGTGCGGCCCAACGCATCCGGCGCGTTAGTCACCGTTGAACGACGCGCTGGTGCTCGAGAGCGAGGTGGCTCTGTGTCCGAAGCCGGATCCAGCCCGAGTGCGGTGGCACTCGAGGGCGGCGTGTCGCGCGAGTATCTGTTGCATCACCGCGTGTGCCCAACCGTCATTAGGCACGACGGTTCGTTGGTCGTCGCGGTGGCGCCCGATGCACTCGTGCCCGAAGCGCTCGACGACCTCGGCCTCGCCTACCGCCGGCCGATCGTTGCCGACGTCACTCCGCGCGAAGAAGTCGAACGGCTGGTCGCCCGCCTGACGTCGGACGCCGACGCCTCGCTCACCGTTGGGCACGCCGACCAAGATGACGACGCCCTCGTGGCCGACGTCCGTGACGTAGCGAACTCAGCACCCGTAGCGGCGTACGTCAATTTTCTCGTGGGCGAGGCCGTTCGGGCGGGCGCCAGCGATATCCATCTTGAGGCGACGCGCACCGGTCTCCTGGTCCGATTCCGCTTAGACGGCATCCTGCTGCCGGCACCAGCGGCGCCCGTGGGCCTCGAAACGGCGATTCTCTCCCGCCTCAAACTGATGGCCGACCTGGATATCGCCGAACGGCGCCGACCCCAGGACGGGCGCATTCGGGTGCGACTCGCCGATCGAGAGTTGGACGTGCGCGTATCCACAGTGCCCACGCTCCACGGCGAGAGCGTCGTGCTCCGCGTGCTCGACCGTGGCGGACGCCCCGTTGGTCTCGACACACTCGGCATGCCGGCCGCGATTCTCGAGCAGATCAAAGGACTCGCCAAGAAACCGCACGGCATGATCTTGGTCACCGGCCCAACCGGTTCCGGCAAGACGACGACGCTCTATGCGGCGCTCAGGCTGCGCGACGCATCAGCCGAGAAAATCATCACGATCGAGGACCCGATCGAATACCAGCTGTCGGGCATTACGCAGGTGCCGGTTCACACGCAGGCCGGCGTCACGTTCGCGGCGGCGTTGCGATCGATTCTCAGGCAGGACCCGGATGTGATCATGGTGGGCGAGATGCGCGACGCCGAAACGGCGTCGCTCGCCGTCCAAGCCGCGATGACGGGGCACTTGGTATTCTCCACGCTGCACACCAAGGATGCGTTAGGCGCCATTCCGCGGCTGGTAGATCTGGGTGTGCCACCGTACCTCGTGGCGGCGACGGTCGACGCCGTGATGGCCCAGCGCCTGGTGCGTCGCGTCTGCCCCGACTGCGCTACGCGCGTCGACGCGAGTACGTACGAACATCACGCCGCAATCCCCGCCGCGATTCGCGCCGCGACCGTGCTCCGCGGAGTCGGGTGCTCGGCTTGCCGGCACACGGGCTACGCGAGCCGCCTTGGCGTGTTCGAGCTCGTCGTCTTGTCCGACGCGATGCAGCACGCCGTCTCACGACATGCCTCGCTCACCGAGCTGCGAGACTTGGCACAAGGCGATGGGTGGCATCCGCTGTGGGACGATGCGTGGGCCAAGGTGCGTGCTGGACTCACGACCGTCGAGGAGGTGCTCCGTGTGGTCTCGGCCTAACGTAACGAGAGGGTGGCGCCCGGGCTTCACGCTACTCGAGTTGCTGGTGGTGCTCGCGATCATCGCGACACTCGTGGCCGTCGTGGCGCCGTCCATCTTCCGCAACGTCGGCGACGCCAAGACTGCAGCGGCCAAGAGCCAACTCGAAATCTTCGGGCTCGCCCTCGATGCGTATCGCATCGACAACGACACGTACCCGACATCAGACCAAGGCCTCGCCGCGCTTCGCACGAAGCCCACGTCCGGAACTGCCCCGCGCAACTGGCGCGGTCCCTATCTCCGGAAGGACGTACCCGTGGACCCGTGGGGGCGACCCTACGTCTACGTCGCTCCCGGCGTCGAGAATCCGACGTCGTACGACCTGTATACGTTAGGCAGAGACGGCAAGGCGGGCGGCGCCGATGAGGATGCGGACATTACCTCGTGGGGCGGTCCGGTGCATCCATGACCGCCACCACGCGCTACGCCTATCGCGCCGCGCGGGCCGATGGCGCCTTCGAGCACGGCGTCCTCGCCGCCGAGAGCCGCGATGCGGCGGTCAAGGCCCTGGCGGCGCAGGGACTCTGGGCGGTGGACCTCAACGCCGCCCGCTCCGACCGTGAGCTCCGCACCCGTCTCTCGGTCGCCGATCTCGCTTTGGGTCTACGCGTCCTCGCGACGCTCCTCGAGAGCGGCCTCCCCGTGAGCAAGGCGCTCGCGGCGATGCCGGAGCTCGCCCCGGACGCGTGGACGCCGGCGCTGCCCGGGCTGGCGCGGGTGGTGCGCGAAGGCGCATCGTTAGGCGCGGCGCTCGAACGGAGCGGCTTGGCCATTCCCGCCGTGGTGTTGGGCATCGTGCGGGCCGGAGAAGCAGGCAGCGGACTCGCGCGTGCGGTTAGGCGGGCGGCCGACCTGATGGAGGAAACGGCGGCCACCCGGTCGGCCATCCGCGCAGCATTGGTGTACCCCTGCATCCTCGCCGTTGCCGGGACGATCTCCGTCGGCATCCTGGTCGGCGTGGTGCTGCCGCGATTCGCGGCAATTCTCTCCGACCTCGGCCAGACCCTCCCGCCAACCACCCGTTTCGTGCTCCAAGCGTCTGTGTTAGCACGAGTTGCGGCGATACCGGCCGGCGTGGCGACACTCATTGTATTAGTGACGTGGCGGGCGTGGACGTCCACGGAAGGCGGCGCGGTGCGGTGGCACTCCATGCTTCTTTCCGTCCCCCTGCTCGGCACCATTCGCCGGTCCGCGGCCACGGCGCGCGTGTGCGCTGCCCTGTCGGCGCTTCTCGAGAGCGGCGTGCCACTCGCTAACGCTCTCACACACGCCGCGCGCGCAGCCGGTGATGCGGCCATGCACGAGCGTGTGCTCGCGGCGCGCATCTCGGTCGTCGCCGGCGCGCGGCCCTCGGCCGCCTTCCTAACGGAAGATGCGCTGACATCGGTTGCGTCACGGCTCGTTCGCGCCGGCGAAGAGACCGGCGCGCTGGCCGCGATGCTCGCGCACGCGGCGCGGCTCGAGACCGAGCGCGCGACGCAGCGCGTGCGCGCTGCCGTTCGCCTCCTGGAGCCGGCACTCATTCTTGCGTTCGGCGGCCTCGTCGCGCTCGTGGCGGCCGCGCTGCTCCAAGCCGTCTACAGCGTTCGCCCAACGTGAAACCCCGGCGCGCCGTGACACTCGTCGAGCTGCTCGTGGTGCTCGTTTTGCTCGGCCTCGTGGCCGGCGTGGTCGGGCTCACGATCCACACCGCCCGCCCCCCTGTGCAAACGGACCCGGTCGTCGCCGAGGTCCAGGCGGCGCGCGATTCCGCGATCCGCTCGGGCCGTAGCGTGACGATCACGCTGCAGGTCGACCGCGCCGAGCAAGAGGCCACCGCCGAGCCTGACGGTCAGGTGCGCAGCGACACCGCGCTCGACATCGACCCGCTCACTGGGGAACACCATGCGGCGCCGTAAGGCACGGCGCCGTCGCGGGATGGTGCTCTTGGAAGCCATCGTGGCGCTGACGATCCTTGCGATTTCAGCGACGACGATGGTCTCGCTCGCAGCGAGCTCGCTCGGTGCCGTTTCGCGCGCCGTACGGCTCGACATCGAGACGCAGCGTGCGAGTGCACTCGTGGATGCGGTTTCGCTCTGGCCGCGTACGGACCTGGATCGACACCTCGGCGACCGTCCTGAAGGGCCGTGGGATCTCCGCATCGATCGCCCAACGCCAACGCTCTATGTGATCGCGCTGCGCGATACCGCAAGCGGCGCACTGCTCTTGGCGACCTCGCTCTGCCGGCCGGAGGCACCCAATGCGCCGTAGCGGGTTCACACTCATTGAGGTCATGGTGGCGCTCATGGTCGGCGCCATCGTGCTCCTGGGCGCGCATCATGTGCTCGCGATCCTCACGGATCAGTCGCGCGCCCTGAGGGATCGCGCGGCACAGTCGGATCGCGATGCAAACGGCGAGCGGCTGTTGCGGAGTCTCGTTGGGCAGATGGAACTGGGATCGCCGGGCACTGTTCCGTTCAGCGGCTCGCCGGACACCATGCGGTTCTCGAGCTGGTGTGAAACGCCGGCCGGTTGGCTCGAGCGATGCGCGGTGACGCTGTCGTTCGCGGCGGACAGCGATCGCCAAACGCTCCGTGCCCAACTGAATGCGCATCGACCGATCGACCTGGTGCGTGGCTTTCGGCGCGGCACGTTTCGCTACTTGGAGAGCGCCGCGGCCGGCGGGCAGTGGTTCCAGCAGTGGGGCACCGGCATCACGGCTCCGTTAGGCATTGGTATCGTGCTGCTCCGTGATGATGGGGTGGACACGATGATTGTGCGAATTGGGCCGCGCGGATGAGCGGGCGACCTCGCGCCGGATTCGTGCTGCTCGCCGTGCTGTGGGTGATGGTCGGCGTCAGCGCGCTCGGCTTCGGCCTGGCGCTGCTTGCGAGGCGTGCGGCCGGAACCGCGCACAACCGGCGGGCGGCGACGGTGGCGCTCTGGCTGGCGGAAGGCTGTGCGAGCCGGGCCGAGGCCGCCATCGGCGACGCACTCGCACATCGGAGCGGCCGTGATAGCACCGCGGTTGCCGACCGTGTTCGGCAGTCGTGGGCCGGTCTCGACACAGCGGTCGCCACGTCCGCCTTCATCTACGATGCGCCCTGCGCGGTCACGCTCCGACCGGGCGGCACGACCATCGACGTCAACACGGCCGACGACAGCTTGCTCGTGCATTTGTTCGTAGCGTTAGGCAATGCGCCTGCCGTCGCCGATTCACTCGCCGACGCCGTCCTCGACTGGCGTGACGCCGATGATGTCCCACGCCCGAATGGCGCGGAGGCGTCGTGGTACGCGACGCAGGGACGCGAGCCCCCGCGCAATGCGGCCTTCGCAGACGTGCGCGAGCTCACGCGCGTGCGTGGGCTCGAGCGGCGGACGGGCCTTGACTCGTTGTTAGGCGTCGAGCCGTACCGCATCGTGCTCGACCGCGCCCCGCTCGCGGTGATCACGGCCCTGCCCGGCTTCACGAGCGAAGCTGTTGCGCGCATCGCCGACCATCGTGCGAGCGGCGTGCCGATTTCGGACGTGCTTGCCTTGAGCGCGGAGCTCTCGCCGAGCGGCCGAGCTGCGTTGCTGGCCGACTATCCAGACCTGGTACGGCTCACGACGGCGGAGCCCGACGCCTGGATCCTGACGGCCCGGGGCACGTCGGGGACGCCGCCCGTGTCCGTCGTGCTCGAGCTCGTCCTTGTGCGGGCGGGCAACCGCGCAGCCATCGTGCGGCGCCGGACGTGGATCCAGTGATCGCGCTCCGTCCGCGTCTCGGGTTAGGCATCGGCCGGCGGCGCGTGAGCGCCGTGTGGCTCGACGGCGACACGGTCCGTTGGGCAGCCTCGCGGCCGCGTTCCGATGATGAAGCGCTGGCTCGAACACTCGGCGCGCTGCTGGCCGCGTGTCCGCGATCGCGGCTGCGGCCGCCGATCGTGAACGCGGCCATCGGGCCTCACGGCGCGCAGCTCAAGCTGGTATGCGATCTACCGGCGGTCGCCGAGCCTGCGTCGCTCGCCGCGGTCGTCCGCGAACACGCGTCGCGCTTCTTTCTCAAGAACGGCGTGCCGCTGCTTGTCTCGGGCGCGCGCGGCGTTTCACCAACGAGCGCATGGCTGGCTGCGTTCGAGGAACCGCTCGTGCGAGCGATCGTCGACGCATGCGACGCGCTCGGCCTCACGGTACACGTCGTAACGCCCACGGCCGTGGCGCTTCGATTCGCGATGTCCGCAGAAACGATCGTGTGGAACGATGACGGCGTGTACCTAGCCGTCACATACGCCGGCGGTGCTGTGAAGAGCGTGCGATCCGCTTCCGGCACCGGTGCATCGGAGGCGCTCCCGGCGTTCGCTCCCACGTTCCGCGCGCTTACCGGCCGCGCCGCCGAGCTCATGGACGCCGCGGGCGCCGCTCGTGTGTCGCGCGCAGAGCCGATCGCGCTCCGAGGCCGCACCATCCGCCTAACGCGCGAGCCGTCGCGGCGCCGCCTCCTTCTCTGCCTAACGGTGTGCGCGGTAGCGATCGTCACTGCGCTGCTGAGTCCCGGCATCGCCTCATGGCGCGTGGCCCGCGCGGTGCGCGCCCACGATATGGGGCTTCAGGCGCGGGTTCGCGATACGGAGCGCGACGCGCGTGATTTGGCGTCGGTGACGTCGGCATTGAGCGCGATCGCGTCGTTCACGCAAGCGCGCCGATCCACGACGCTGCTCCTGGCGCAACTGACTCGGGCACTGCCTGAGGGAACGGCTCTCCTGGCGGTACAGTTGGACAGCGCGGGAGCCGGCAATATCGTCGCCGTTGGGCCGCGGGCCGCAGCGGTGGTCGACGCCGTGGAACGCGTGCCGGGCATCGCGTCGCCAGAAATTGTAGGGCCCGTGACTCGCGAGACCACCGCCGGAAGGGCGCTCGACCGTGTCACGGTGCGGTTTCATCTCGTGCCCGAGTGATTCCATGAAGCCAATGCTCTCCGTGCTCTCGCCTCGGGATCGCCGCACGCTGCTGGTCGGCGCGGCGTCGATCGGTGGGCTACTATTCGTCGGACGCGCGCTACCCGCATGGCTGCGTTGGCAAGCGGAAGCAATCCAATCGGCACGGTCGGCGAGCGCTGCGTGGGCACGAGACCGCATGCTCGCGCTCCACTCGCGTGCAATGCACGATTCGTTAGTGGTGCGGCGAACGCGTCTCTCTGCACTGTCGCCGACGTGGCTCTCGGGAGACTCGCCCGCCGCCGCGAGCGCCCGACTTGCAGGCCTCGTCACGCGCGCCGCAACCGACGCCGCGATGACGCTGGGCGCACTCGACCTCCGCACCGATTCCGTTGGGCACGAGCCGTTCGTGCCGGTGCACGTTCGCGTGAGCGTCACCGGCGACGTGCAAGGACTGGCGACCTTCCTGGCGGCGCTCGACCACGGCCCGTGCGCGCTCACTGTCCGGTCGCTCGATGTGCAGGCGGGCGACCCGGCAGCCGGCGCCCAACGGCCAGAGGTTCTGCATGCAGACCTGTCGATCGACGCCCTCTGGCGCCCCGCACACGCGATGGGTGAAACGCCATGAGCGCCCGGTGGATCGAGCGTTTCGCGTGGGTGATGAGCGCGGTCACGATTCTCGTTGGCATCCGCGCCTGGCTCGAGCTTTCGCGTCCGGTCTCGGCGCCAGCGCCGGCCATCTGGCCCGTGTCCCCGCCGGCTCGCACCATCGAACCAGATTCGCTCGCCGTCCTCGTGACGCACATTACGAGTGCCGATCCGTTCCGGCTCGATCGGAGACCGGCCGCCGTGGCGTATGGAGCACCCGATTCCGCAACCGTACATGCCGCCGTGCAAGCGGCTGCCCCGCGCCCTCCGTTAGTCCTGGTCGGCATCGTCGGACCGCCGTGGCATGCGTTAGTCGACGGCATTCCCGGCCATGACGGCAGCACCGTGATCCGCGCCGGTCAGACCGTGGCCGGCCTCCGTGTCGGTGCCATCACCGCCACCACCACAACCATTACCGGCATGGATACGACTTGGCGCCTCTCCGTCAAACGGACATGGCCATGAGACACGTCGCCGTCATCCTCGTGCTGACGCTGGCCGTCTTGCGGACATCGGAGGTGCGAGCGCAAGCACGCGACTCTGCGGTCGTGCTGCGACACGACAGCGTGAGCGTGCATCTCGTGGATGCCGACGTGCGGGCCGCCGTGGAAGCGCTCGCGCCGTACCTCGACAAACCGGTCGGATTCGGCAGCAGTGTCCCGGGCGCGCGCGTCACGCTGGAAACACCGACGCCCGTTGCCCGCGAAGCGGTTCGAGGGTTGCTCGAAGGCATTCTCTCGAGCCAGAACCTCGAGCTGGTGCGCGACTCGGCGATGTATCGTGTGCAAATCAAGGGGCCACCTGCCGCGCCCCCGGCAACGGTGGCGCCTAACGGACGCACCGGTGCGGCAGGCGAGGTGCAGTTGTTTATCATCCATCTGCGGCACGCCCGCGCCGCCGATGTTGCGGCGACAGTTAATGCGTTGTTCGGCCGAGCGAGCTCGTTGGGCGAAATCGGTGGCAGTCGTCCAGCCACTCTCGACCAGCAGCTGCAGGCGGGGCTGATGCAGCCTGCCGCGTCGGCTACCGCGCCGTCGCCTAACGCGCCACCAGGCGCGGTTCCGGCGGCGCGGAACGCGTCGTTCAGCGGCGACGTCACGATCGTTCCAGACTCGCGCAGCAACAGTCTCTTCATCCGAGCAAGTCAGAGCGATTTCGACCTGATCACGTCAGCCGTGAAGGAGCTCGACACGCGTCCGCTGCAAGTGCTCATCGAGGTGATCATCGCCGAGGTTGAGCGAACGAACAGCTTGCAATTCGGCGTCGATGCAACGCTGCCGCCGACGAAGGTGAACGGCGGTTCGACGGTGGTCAACGGCTCGCAATCGGGCGCCGGTCTCACGGATTTCGTGCTGCACGCCATGCATTTCACCGGCTTGAACATCGACGCCACGCTCACCGCCGCCGCCGAGCGCGGCGACGTTCGGATTCTGAGTCGGCCGATTTTGGTGGCGGCGAACAATCAGCCGGCAACCATCAACGTGGGCAGTCAGCGACCCTTCGTGCAGCTCGCGAGGACGCTGCCCACGGACAATGCGTCGGTCGACCAGGTGGTGCAGTACAAGGACGTCGGCACCAAGCTCACGGTCCTCCCGACGATCAGCCCCGACGGCTATGTGGGCCTCGAGGTGACGCAGGAGATCGACAACGCCACGCAGGAGGTGGCGTTCGACGCGCCCGTCATTTCGACGCGGTCGATTCAAACAGAGCTACTGATCAAGGATGGCCAGACGGTAGCGTTAGGCGGGTTCACGGACGCCGAGCGCGACGTGACACAGGGAGGGATCCCGTTCTTGTCGAGCATCCCGCTGTTAGGCGGGTTGTTCGGACACTCGAGCCGGCAAACCACCGCGACGGAGATCTACCTGTTTCTCACGCCGCACGTGATACGAACCGACGACGATGCGGACAGCGTCACGCACCCGATGCTCGACCGCGCCGGCAGGGTGAAGCCATGAATAGTTTTCGAATCGAGAACCTCATCATCGGCGAATCGCGCTCAATCCGTATGCTGCGCGAACGCGTGACAAAGCTCGCGACGTCACGCGTGCCGGTGTTGATTCAAGGCCCGACGGGCGCAGGCAAGGAATTGGTGGCCGTGGCGCTGCATCAGTTGAGCGGCAGGCCCGGTCTCCTCGTGCCAGTGAACGTCAGCGCGATCGCCGAGCCGATGTTCGAGGATGCGTTCTTCGGCCACGTGAAGGGGGCCTTCAGTGACGCCGTACGCGATGCAACGGGGACGCTTGCCGAGGCAGACCGCGGAACTCTGTTTCTGGATGAAATCGGCAGCTTGGCGCGCTCTGCCCAACCCAAGTTGCTCCGCGCCATCGAGCTTGGCCGCTACCGTCCCGTTGGCGCCAACGGGGACCGGCACAGTGATTTTCGCGTGGTCGCCGCCGCGAACGAAGACTTGCAAGCATTGGTGGAGACCGGTCAGTTCCGATTCGACTTGTTGCAGCGGCTGCGAGCAAGCCTGATCATCGTGCCACCGTTAGCCGAGCGGCGAGAGGACATCCCATTGTTGGTCGATGCGTTTCAGTCGCGCGTGCACCCTTCCGCCGCTCACGTCAAGCGCTTCTCTGCCGATGCGATAGAATGGTTCCGCGAACGGCCGTGGCCTGGCAACGTGCGCGAACTCAAGAACGTGGTCGAATCTCTCCTGGCGGAGGTGCAGGACAAGATCATTGGCTCTTTCGAGATAGAGTGCATCGCTCCTCCGGTGAATCGTCCTGGAACGACTTCGAGCACTGTGGGTGTGGAGCGGCGTGAGTTGCTCCAAGTGCTGGACACGCATGGCTGGGATATTCAATCGGTCGCTCAATCGCTGGGCGTACACCGCGTGACGGTGTGGCGCTGGATGCAACGGTACGGCATCAGGCGGCCCCGCTTCGGTGCACTCGCCGACGCACGGATCGAAGGAGCCAGCGCGACGCACTGACGATGTTGCGAATGTTGCATCCTGTGGCAGGGCATGAGCGCAACCGGCGCAACCTCGTCGGCATCACAGTCATTGATAGCTCAATGCCCGATGGCGGTGCATGTCCGCGCAGGCACTTATCGGTGGCGAC
>DASUHB010000023.1 GCA_036273715.1 Gemmatimonadaceae bacterium | reverse complement strand
AAGCTCGTGACTCACGTCCGAGAGAAACCGCGTCTTGTGCTCCGAGGCGCGCTTGAGATCCTCGGCGCGATCCTCGAGCTCCGCATACAGCGCCATGACGCCGCGATTCGTCGCCTCGAGCTCGCCGTTCAGCCACTCGATTTGCATTTCGTGTCGCCGACCGGCGCTGATCGCTCGCAGCAGTTCGCGATTTTCGTGTCGCGCCTCCGACACGGCGTCTAACGACGCGTGCGGCGGAAGGGCGCCGGCAACGCGCGCGGCATCCGCCGCACCGAACGGTTGGGCGGAGACGGGAAGCGGATGCCCGAGCTCGAACACAGTCGCTCCGTCCTCGGCGCGGTAATAATGGAAGTGCGCGACGATCTGTGTGGCAGCCACGACGTCGGCCTCGGGATTGGCGACATCGCCGCTCGACGGGGTGGCATCGAAGTCGCGCATCGCCGTCGGGCTGCCAGCGACGCGTGCAACGAGCCATTGGCCGTCGCCGCTCCGGCGCTCCACCGAAAATCGCACCGCGGCGGCGCCGCATGCATGTGCGTGCATCGTGATCTCGCCGACCGCGGTCGCGAAGCAGCTGAGAGCCTCACTGCCCATGCCGACTGCATCGGCGAGCTGCCGCGCGTCGCGGCGCGCACGCACGACATCCGCGGCCGTCGAGATCACGGACTCGAGCAGCGGGAGTATGGTGGGAGACGCGGTCATGATGAACGCACGCGAACCGCCATGATGGTCGCATCGTCGCGTCCACGCGTGAAGTCGCGAAACAACGTGCCGGCGATCAGCGCCGGATGCCGCGACTCCAGGCCCGGATACGCGCCTAACTGCCAGCGCGTTCTGATCCCATCGGAGTGCATGACCAGCAGCGACGCGTCGGACCATGGATACGCGAACTCGCGCACCGTTCGCAACTCGTGCCCAACGATCCCGTTGTGCGATGCGAGACTCTTGGCGCCATCCGGTGCCACGATGACGGCGGAGATGTTTCCGATGCCGGCGAACGTGAGCCGGTTCTCGGACGGCACGATGGCGGCGACGGCGACCGCGGCTCCGCGCGTCGACCGCATGGCGTTGTGCGCCGCCTCGATGATCTGGCCCGGCGAGTTGTGGCAGCGTTCGCGCGCGACGTGCATGGCCACTTCAGCCGCCCGCGCGGCATCGAATCCATGTCCCAGTCCATCCGCCAGCACGACGAGTGTTCGGTGTGTCGAGCGATCGATGAGCCACGCGTCGCCGCACGCCCGTTCGGCGCCGAGTGGAAGACACACGACTCCGGCCGCGTCGCGCTCCGCGTCCCCGTCGTCGCCGCGCGCTTTCGCGATCACCCGCGCGAAGAGCGCCGTGCCGGTGTCGGGCGACGAGTACAGATCGAACTCGCCTGCCATGCGCCGAATCGCGCCTAACCCATGGCCCGCGGATCCGGCCGTGGAGAATCCGTCAGCCATCGCCTTGCCGAGGTCGGCGATTCCGGGCCCTTTGTCGAGCGCGAGCAGCTCCACGCCGGACGGCCGCCGACCCACCGTGCGCAGGAGCAGCAGCCCCTGCGACGCGTGGCGGACGAGGTTGGTCGCCGCTTCGGTCACGACGACGGCCAGAGTGCCGCGCTCGGTCTCGCTCATGCCCGCGGCTACGCCCAGCGGCGCGGCGCGCCGGCGCGCTTCGCCGATGTGGCTCTGCTCAGTGACCTCGAGCGCGACAGATGCCGGCCCGCCTAACGCATCGTCCAAAGCCGGGAGCGCGGTCGATTCCGGCACCATCACGTCACTTCCACTTGGTAATGGTCACGCGCGTGCCTTCGCCGGCGCGCGACCAGAGGTCGAAATCGTTGGACAGCCGCTTGGCCCCGCCCAGGCCGAGGCCCAAGCCCTTGCCCGTGGAGTAGCCATCCGTCATCGCCAGCGAAACGTCTGCAATTCCCGGCCCGCGGTCCTCGAACGTGAGCCGCAGGCCCGCGCGCCCGTCGTCGCTCACTGCCTCGAGGCGCGCCGTGCCGCCGCCCCCGTGGTCCAGCGTATTGCGCGCCAGCTCGCTCGCCGCCGTCACAATTTTCGTCTGGTCGACGAGACTCAGCCCCTGCGCGACGGCCCATGATCGCACGCTCTGCCGAACCGCGACCACGTCTTGTTGCGAGCGAACCGGCATGGTTTCACATCGCAGCACTGCCATCGGCATTCTCGGACGATGTTTCAGAGCCGGCAGCCGCGTCCCACTGTCTGGCATCGGCAGTCGCCGCGCGCAGCAGCGCCATTCCCTTTTCTACGTTGAGTGCCGTGCGCACTCCGGGCAGCGACAGTCCGAGCTCGACGAGCGTGATCGCGACGGCGGGCTGGATGCCCACGACAACCGTTTCAGCATCCAGAACGCGCGATGTTCCGGCAATGTCCGAGATCATTCGCCCGATGAACGAGTCCACCACTTCGAGCGATGAGATGTCGAGCAGCACGCCCCGTGCGCCCGTCTCCGAGATGCGCGCCGCGAGATCTGCCTGTAGCGTGAGCGCCAGCCGGTCGTGCATGTCGACCTGAATGCTGACGATGAGAAACGGCCCCATCCGGAGGATCGGGATGCGCTCCATCGATTGGTCCCTCAGGCGCGCTCGCGGGCGCGCGATTCCGGAGCAGGAGGGGCGATTCGAGCCACCGAGCGGCCCGTGCGCTGCAGCGCGAACTTGAAGGCGTCCGCCAGACTCGACTTGGTCACGACACCGGTCAGGTCGACACCCAGGTGCACGATGGTCTGCGCGATCTGCGGGCGAATCCCGCTGATGATGCACTCGGCGCCCATCAGGTGGACGGCGTTCACCGTCTTGAGAAGATGCTGTGCCGTGAGGGTGTCCACCGTCGGCACGCCGGTGATGTCGAGGATTGCGACGTCCGAACCCGTTTCCACGATGCGCTGGAGCAGCGTTTCCATGGCGATCTGGGTGCGGCTGCTGTCGAGCGTGCCGACCATCGGCAGCGCAAGAATTCCATCCCAGAGCTTGACGACAGGCGTCGACAACTCGAGCAGATCCTGTTGTTGCCGGGCGATCAGCGCTTCCCGGTTCTTCTGATAGACCTCGGTGGTGTAGAGGCCGAGCTCGTCGAGAATGGCGGTGGCGTTCCACACATCGTTCGCGAGCAGGTCGGTGTCGGAGCCTGCGAAGCGGCGCAGTCTGGTGAACAAGGGCTCCTTGAGCGAGAACACAAACGTGGCCGTCTCGGACGGAGAGAACCCTTGCGTCGCCCGAGACCTGGAAAGGTCTGCCAGGAATCCACGGACCTCGTCCCACCCGGCGCCGCCGACGTCCCCTGGATTGTTGGCTGCCGCCTTCTCGAGCAGCGCGATGAATTCGCGCGACTGAGCGCGCAACTCGTTGGCGGAGATGCTGCCGCGCGCGGATCTGACGGCAGACTGGGCAGCAACCCAGGCATCGAGGAGCCCGGCGCCGTCTTGCTCGAGAACGCGCGCGATTCGGCTGTAGTCGGAGCGAGCCGTGCGGCTCGTGTCAGCCACCGGGAACCTCCACGTCGTGAAAGCAGTGAGACCGGCCGCGATCTGCGGGCGCCGGGCGGACGAGGCGCCGAGATGCGCGGACGTCCGCGCAGCGCGCATGCAGGTCTCATACCCGTCACGGGGAGCGTTCCGCAAGGTATTCGTGGACAAATTTCACGGCCATGGCCCCTTCGCCGACGGCGGATGCCACCCGTTTGACGGACCCCAGTCGCACGTCGCCGGCGGCAAACACGCCGGGCCAACTGGTCTCGAGGAGGAACGGCGGCCGCGACCCCGACCAGTTAGGCGAAGCCGCTGCCGCGCGTCCGGTGCGGATGTAGCCGTCGTCGTCGGTTTCGATCCCGTCCGGCAGCCAGTCCGTGCGCGGCACTGCGCCAATGAAGGTGAAGACGGCCGGTGTGTCGATCGTGCGCGTGGCCCCGGTGCCGGTGTCCGCGACGACGATGCGTTCCAGACGCTCTCCGCCCTGCATCTCGCGAATTTCGGTGTGGTCGAGCACCTCGATGTTGTCGCAGCCTTCGATGCGCTCGGCGAGGTAGCTCGACATGCCGGCGCGCAGGTCGCCGCCGCGCACGAGCAGGAACACGTGCGGCAGGTGCTCGGCCAGAAACAGGGCTGCCTGGCCGGCGGAGTTGCCGCCGCCGACGAGCACGACGTCGATGTCGCGGCACTCGCCTAACTCGGTCGGCGTCGCTTCGTAGTACACGCCTAACCCGTCGAAGCGCTCGCGGCCGGGGACGTCGAGGCGCCGGTAGTCGGCGCCGGTGGCAATGAGCACGCACCGCGCGGTGGCGCGCTCGCCGCCATCGATGTCGATCGCGACGTTCTCGCCGTCGCGCCGGAGCGTCGACACGGGCGACGGAACCGAAAACTGCGCGTCGAATTTCTGCGCCTGGAGCGTCGCGCGAGCGGTGAGCTGCGCACCCGTGATGCCCGTCGGGAATCCGAGGTAGTTCTCGATTTTCATCGACGCGCCCGCCTGTCCGCCGGGCGATGCCCGGTCGAGCACGAGGGTGCGCAGCCCTTCCGATGCGCCGTACACCGCGGCGGCGAGGCCCGCCGGACCGGCGCCGATGATCACGAGGTCGTACACATCGGCGTCGAGCGGCGGCTTGAGACCCACGGCTTCGGCGAGCTGGCGGATGCTCGGGTTGCGCATGAGCGGCCGGCCGTCGTACGCGACCGCGGGCAGGTCGCGCTCGCCTAACCCAAAATGCGCGAGGAGCTCGCCCACGCCGGGATCCTCGTCGGTGTCGATCCAGGTGACCGGCACCTGGTTGCGGCCCAGGAATTCGCGCAAGTGGTAGGCGTCGCGCGAGCGTCCGGATCCGATGACGCGGACGCCCTGGAACCCCGAATCGATCAGCAGTTGGCGCCGCGCGATGAACGCGCGCAGGATCAACTCGCCGACGGCGGGCCGCTCGGCGATGATGCGCCGCACGTTCGGCGGAGCGATCTCGAGCACGCGCGTGTCGCCGCGCGCCACGGCGCTGACGAGTGGCCGGCGGCGGGTGAGGAGGTCCACGTCGCCGGTGAATTCGCCCGGCTGGTGGACGGCAACGGTTCTCGGTTCGTCGCCGGAGCGGTCGATGATCTCGATCTCGCCCGTGACGACGACGAAGAACGCGTTGCGGTTTCCGCCTGCCTCGAAGAGCCGGTCGCCGTCATGGAAGTCGCGGCGTGCGGCGTACTCGGCGAGGGTGGCGAGCTGGTCGGCCGAGAGGCGGGGGAACGCGATCTCGTTCCGCGGATCGTCGGGCGACACGGTGGGGTGTGATGCGGTTCGCGATTCGCTCATGCGGCGGTTCCTCGCAGATGGGGCACTGCAATGTATCCCCACGTCTGGACGCCGGGCGTCCACCGGCGGTCGCCATGCTATACTATCTTGATACTATACTATTGCGATAGTATAGTACTGCATGCAAGGAGTGATCTCATGAGCGATCTCATCGATCGCGAGCTGGAGCACCGCGAACTGCGCGGGCTCCTCGAGCGGGGTGTTCCCCAGCTGGCACTTCTCTACGGTCGGCGACAGGTGGGCAAGACCTGGCTTCTCACACACACGTGGCCTGAGGATCGCACGTTTTACTGGACGGCGTCCGCGACGACAGCCGCACAGAACAGGGCGCAGATCGTCCGCGATCTGGCCCAGTGGTCCGGCGACGATTTGCGTCCGGACGATTATCCGACATGGCGGACCGTGTTCAATCTCCTGCTCGATCTCCGGGCGCCGATGCCCCTCGTCGTCGTGTTGGACGAGTTCCAGTATTTCGGCGACGACGAGCACCATCTGACGCAGGTCGCGTCCGAGCTCAACGCGGCGTGGGAGCGCCGCAGGCCGCGCCGTCCATTCGTGCTCGTCGTTTCGGGTTCCGCACTGGGAACCCTCGAGGGCTTCGATGCAGGCGGTGCGCCGCTGCACGGGCGTTTCGCGTGGAAAGGCGAGCTGCGGCCGTTCGACTATTGGTATGCAGCGCAGATGACCCGCTTTCGATCGCTTCGGGACCGCGTGCGGGCGTACGCCATCTTCGGGGGAACGCCGCGCTACCTCGCTGCTGTGCGTGCGAACGACCCGTTAGGCGATAACGTCGCGCGGCTGATGCTTGCGCCGCGCGGCGAGGTGAGAGCGCTCGTGGAAACGGCCATCCTGCAGGAGCAGGGTCTGCGCGAAATTCCGAAATACGAGGCCATCATGCGCGCAATCGGCAGCGGTCGCACTGGACTGAACGAGATTGGCCAACGGTCGGGATTGCCTGCCGATACTTCGCTTCGAGACAAAGTGCAACGGCTCACGTCCCTCGGCTACGTCCAGCAATTCCGCAATCTTGGCGCGAAGTCGACCGTGCCGTTCAGGTATCGAATCGCAGATCCGGCCTTCACGTTTTACTATGAATTTGTGGCTCGCCACGAGACGGCGCTGGAGCGTCACGATGCCAAGACGGTCTGGCGGGAAGCGGTGGCGCCGCGTCTCGACACGTATATCGGGCGAACCTTCGAGCGCGTCGCTGAGCAAGCGTACGGCCGCATGCAACGCCGGCTCCGCCTCCCGCTTGTCGACGAGTGGGGCACATGGGAAGGGCGAGATCGTACCGGAGAGTCGCTGGAGGTGGACGTGGTGGCGTCGTTGACCGACGGACGCGTGATGACAGGCGCCGTCAAGTGGAATAGCCAACCGCTGGACGAACGCTGGCATACAAAGCACATGAAGATGTTGGAACGCCTTGCAGCGTCGGGCGTGAAGTGGGCACACGCCGCGCACCACGATGACGCGCCGCTCCTCTACATCGCTGCCGGAGGGTTTACCAAGGGCTTCGAGCGCGCCGCACGGGGAAGCCGCCGCGATGTGTACCTCTTCACGCTCTCGGACCTCTTCGGCAAGGCCAGGCCGAACCGCCGGGCCGCCGGCTGACGCGGCTTTGTTGGGCCGCGAGCCGCTGCTACTTGGCCCGCACGCCGAAGGTGCCATCGCCGCTCCGTGCGTTAGGCAGCGGGTTCTCGGGGACGGCGATGACCGGGGCGGGCGCTGACGGCGGTATCGCGCCGTCGAGGATGCCCCCGCGGGCCACGAGCTGCGCCGCGAGCACCGTCTGGATCACGTTGGCAATGTTGTTCGTCGTGGTCTCGGGCGCGCCGTTCGATCCGCCGGCGATCGTGACCATCCTCGCGTCGGACAATGCGTCGGCGATCACCGGCGCGATCTGCGGGAGGAGCTCGATCTGGCGATAGCGGAAGTAGCTCTCGCCGCCCGCGGCGATCGCCTGGTTCACTTTCTGGATGCTCTCGGCGGTCGCTTCGGCGATGCGGCGGATGCGAATCGCCTCGGCGTCGGCGTTTGCTTCGGCTTCGATGCGGACGCGCGCCGCGTCGGCCTTGGCCTGGGCGATCTGCGTCGCGTCGAGCTCCGCCTCGCGCTGGACGCCCATCGCTTCCTGCCGTTTTGCTTCGGCCTGCGCGACTAACGCAGCGTTGCC
>DASUHB010000022.1 GCA_036273715.1 Gemmatimonadaceae bacterium | reverse complement strand
GGCGCAGGCTCCAGTTTATCCACTCGGTGACCGGCGCCGCTGCCTCGTCCGGCAGCGCTCCCGCTCCGAGCGCGCCTAACGCGCGGCCGAGCGGCGCGGCGGCGGCGGAGAGGGGCGCGGCCGCATCTACCAAAGCCGCATGCGCCATCGCCAGCTCCTGCCCTGCCACCACCAGCGCGCGCCGAGCGTTAGGCGCGTGCTCGGCGTCCGAGGCTGCGGCGGCGGCCAGGCGCTCCTGCGCGATCCGGCACGCTGTATCGACGGCGCGCCGCACGCGGCCATCGCCCACCGCGTCGTCGGGAATCGCCAAGCACGCCTGCCGCAGCGCGATCAGATGGCCGGCCAGGTTCCCGCTGTCGACGGTGGAAATGTACGCGGGCTCGAGCACGTGCAGGTCGTGCAGGTCGTACCAGTTGTACAGGTGGCCGCGGAAGCGGCGCAGCTGCTCGATGGACCGGAACGCCAACTCCAGCCGCCGCGTCATGTCCTCGACGGTGATGAAGCCGAGATCGTACGCGCTCGTCGTGGCCAGCAGTTGGAGACCGATGTTGGTGGGCGACGTGCGCATGGCCACCACCGGCGACGGGTCTTCCTGGAAATTGTCCGGCGCCAGCCAATTCGTGTCGGCGGTCACGAACCGGTCGAAGAAGCGCCAGTGGAGCAGCGCGTATCTGAGGGCCTCCAGCCGCCGCGCCGGCGCCAGCCGCAGGCGGTTAGGCGTGGCCGGCGCGCTCAGCGCGTGCGCCACCGCCGGCGAGGCGATCCACAGCACGACCAACGGCAGGACGGACACCGCGAGCTGCCACAGGCGCGCGCTCGTCTCGAGCGGCACGATGCCCATCCAGCGCGGCGACGCGGCCGCGCCTAACGAGCCGGCGACGCCGCTCGCGGCCCCGGCCGCGACAACACCGGCGGCGATGGCGATCGCGGGCCACATCGCACCCCACACCGAGCGCGTCGTGGTCGACGTCACCCGCTCGGCCAGCGAGGCCGGCTGCCACTCCAGGAGCCGCCGCTTGCTCACGATGAGACGCCACAGCGTGCGCACGATCGCGTCCATCGAGATCCACGCCTGGTGCGGAAGAAAGATGATCGCGAGCGCCACTTGCCTCGCGCTCGTCTCCGCGTCGCGGGCAACCGCCGCGTAGTACGCGCGCCACGACTTGTCGATCGGCGGGCGCACGAGCGCGAGCAGCAGCGACCCGATCCACGGCGCGGCGAGCGCGGCCAGGCCTAACGCAGTCCAGCGCAGCGGCGACCCGGGCAGCACGGTCCATCCCGCCACCAGGAACACCAGCAGTGCGATCTCGACCGTGCTCCGCCGCAGGTTGTCGAGAATCTTCAATCGCGACAGGAGCGACAGCCGGTTAGGCTCCGGGCCATCGGGGCCCGGCACGCGCGACGTCAGCCAGCGCAGCAACTGCCAATCGCCGCGAATCCAGCGGTGCTTGCGGCGGGCGTGCGTGAGATAGCTTGCCGGGTAGTCGTCGTAAACGGTGATGTCGGTGGCCAGGCCGGCCCGCGCGTAATTCCCCTCGATCAGATCGTGCGACAGGAGCGTGTTCTCGGGGAAGCGGCCGTGCGTCGCCTGCTCGAACGCATCGACGTCGTAGATTCCCTTCCCCGTGAAGCTCCCCTCGCCATAGAGATCCTGATAGACGTCGGACACCGCCGTCGTGTACGGATCGACACCCGGGTGTCCCGAATGAATGGCGGCAAACCGCGACCGGTACGCGCTCGGCAGCGAGACGGCGACGCGCGGTTGAAGAATGCCGTAGCCGCGCACGACGCGCCCGCGCGCCGGATCGTACACTGCGCGGTTGAGCGGATGTGCGAGCGCGCCGATCAAGTGCGGCGCCGCGTCCGGAGGAAGCACGGTGTCGGCATCGAGCGTGATCACGTAGCGCGCCGGCCGTATCGCTCCCGCATCTCCCACGGTCACCGAGAAAGCGCCGGCCGCCCCGTCGCGCAAGAACCGGTTGAACTCCGCAAGCTTGCCGCGCTTCCGTTCCCATCCCATCCACACCCCTTGCTGCGCGTTCCATCGCCGAGGCCGGTGAAACAGGTAGAAGGCATCGTTGGTGTCTCGGGCGTACTTGGCGTTCAGCGTGCGCACCGCGAGCGCCGCCGCCTCGATGATGGGACCGTCATCGGCGCGCGTCTCGGTCGGCGAATCGGTGAAGTCGCTGAGAATGGCGAAATGCAGGTGCGCATCCCGATTCGCGAGAAACTGCACCTCGAGATTCTCCATCGCCTCGCGCACGGCATCGACGCTCCCGAAAAGCGTCGGGATGACGACCACCGTCCGGTATTCTTCAGGGACGCCGTGCTCGCGCAGATCCAGCTTCGGCAAGAGACGCGGCGGCAGAAACGCCGTGATGAGCTGGCTCACGATGCTCACCGCGATGTCGTTGGCCGGGATGAGACCGAACAGCAGCACGGCCAGCCACGCCGTTCGCGCCTCCGCGCCGGCCAGCCACAGCACCGCGCCTAACGCGACCAGCGTGGCGCACACGATGCCGCCGGCGAACACCACGTTGGGATGGCGGAGTACCAGTCGGTGCAGCGACTCGGACGGCGGTGCGCGATAGGCGGTGGCTCGCTCCAGTTCCGCACACCCCTCGTCGATGAGATAGTAGCCCACGTGCGCGCGATGGCCGTCCGCTCCGCCATCGCTTAACGCAGCGCGGGCCAGGTCCACCGCGCACTGCGCCACCGCCTCCTCCGGCCGGCGCGTCCGCTTGGCGATGCGCTCGACGACGTGGCGATATCGGTCGCGCGTCGCGAACGTCATGCGCGCATAGACATCGGCGGGATCCTGCCGAAGCACCGATTCCGTTTTGCTCTGCCGGTCGACGAACGTCCGCCAGTCGGCGCTGGCCACGGCACGCAGGCTCGTGATGCTGTTCGCCATCATGATCTGCGTGAGCGCCAACCGGTCGGTCGACCGCGCCGCGGCCTCCTCGGCCGTTAGGCCGTCTTCCGCGATCCATTGTTCCAGGCGGACCAGCGGTGGGAAGGAGCCGCGTGCCAGCCGGAGTTGCTGCAGAAATCGCGAGACGAAGTTCGCGGTGAGCGGCGGGTGCGACGCCACGAAACTGTCGAGCGCCGATGCCAGTGGCGCCGGTCCCTCGTCGCTGGCGTCGCGAATGCGCGCCGCCCACGCATCGGCATCCGCAATTTCGTCCAGACGCTGCACCGTTCTGAGCGCCATGCGCCGCACGTTCTCGATCAAGCCGAGTCGCAGCATGGCTGGTATGGCCCAGAGCTCTCCGATGGACAGCGGCGCGACCTGCTGAAACGCGCTCACGAACGGATCGACGTTTTCCAGGTCGACGCGCCCCTCGGTGTGCGCGATCAGCGTGATCGCCAGTTCGTAGACGCGCGGATAGCCGGCCAGCGGTCCGCTCGCGAGCTCGGGCAGCTCGCGGTAGTAGCCGCGCGGCAAACTCTCGTGCACCTCCTGGATGTGCTCGTGCACGACGAAGAAGTTGTCGAGCAGCCAGTCGCCGGCCGGCCCGACGTCTTGATCGCGGGCGGCCTCGGCGGCCAGGCGCGTGCGCGCGGCATCGAGGATGCGGCGGGTGCCGTTGAGCCTCGCGAGCAAGCGCGCGCGCCGCTCGGGCGCGGCGCGGAGGCGCTGCTCGCCCGCCACCTCCTGTGCCCGCTCGGCCTGATGGTCGACGCCTAACAGGTCGCCGCGGATCGGACCTGCGAGCAGGTCATCCGCGCGTTCCGATCGGCGTTCGAAGATGCGCGCGAGAAGACGCGAACGGGGAGCGACACGGGATGCCACTGACGCGAAGACCGCCGAGGTGGAGGGGGAGGGGGACCGACGTGGTTGGACGGCAGCGGGGCGCGCGCGCACTCAGTGCGCGACGCCGCGGTGGCCGTCTGCAAATGTACTCACTATCGGCGCCGGCGGGGCGGCCATGGCGTTCGTCGACCGCGGATCCGGCGCCGCGCCGTATTGACCATGCGACCAATGCGCGGTATGATTCATTGGTCGCTTGGTCAATCCGACCCGGCCCGGGCTGCGCCGGGCCCACGTGAGGCAGAGGGACCGCGCCGGCGGCGCGGTCCGGCAGGAATCCCCGACGACATCCATGGGACCGCACGTTCATCGGCGCTCGGCCACGACCGAGAGGAGAATGACGCATGCCCGGACAGAAAGCACCAGAGGAAACTCGCCGCGACCAGCTTCTGGCGGCGGCCCACGCCGTGGCCGCGCGCCGCGGGATCAACGGCCTAACGGTTCGTGCCGTGGCCGCCCAGGCGAAGCTCAGCCATGGCCTCGTGCTGTTTCACTTTCGGCGGAGGGACGAGCTCGTCACCGCGCTGCTCGACCGGGTGCTCGCGAACACCTTCCTCCTCACGACCTCGAACGATGTCCGTCAGATTCCGGACGCCGAGGGTCGCTTCATCGCCGCGATCCGGCAGGAAATGGATCGCTTGGCTGAGGCCCCGCGCCTGGTGCGGCTCTTCTTCGAGTATTGGGCGCTCGGCTCGAGACATGGCCGCGTCCGATCGAAGGTCGGCGCTGCTCTGTCCGAGTATCGCGCGGCATTCCGTACGCTGGCCGAGGAAGCGTTGGAGACCGATCGAGCCCGATTCACCGGCGCGACGCCAGAGGGCTTGGCCGCCGTCGCCGTCAGCCTCATCACCGGGTGCGCCGTGCAGGCGATGATCGACCCGGAGGGTTTCGACATCGCGGAGTATCGCGCGGCGGCGCAAAGCGCGATGGGACGCGGGCGGCCCCGCGCGAAGAAGCGTGGCCAGAAAGCGGCCTTCGCGGCAATCGCCTAACGGCGCCGAACGGTTCCGGACCAGCGCCGTCGGTGGTTGGCGGCGGCGCTGCTGGTCACCGGGTCATCAGTACGCGGCAGACCACAAACGCCAGCAGCGCGAGCAGAACCCATGCGCCGATACCGAGCGTGTTGCCTCTGCGGCGTGCGGTGTACCGCGTGCGCCACGGGCAATCTGCGTCGAGCTCGAGCGGCAGGTATTCAGCGCGCGGCGCGCTGGGTAATCCGCGCGGAGATGCAGCGTCGGGGATCCGGAATGAGGCAGAGCGAATCACGTGCATGACGCGCCTCGTTGGTGAAGGCGTCGCCAGAAGCGCCGGAAGGAGAACTCCGCAGAACCATCGCGCTGGTGACTTCATCGCGACTTGTTCAATCTACCTCACTGCGCACCTGCCGGCAACCGACGCCGCGTCCCCAGGCCAGTGCGGTGCCACGACGGCCGGCGTTCGCGCCATGTGCCTAACGCGGCGTCACGCCGCCGAGCGTTGGCCGATATCCACGGCGCGCTCGGCCAGGACATCCACTTGGTCCGCCGGGTAGTCCCTGCCCGCGACGCCCACCACAGCGGACGCCCTACATTCGGTCTGGCGCCGAGATCCCCAGGAGCATCAAGGCATTGCGCAAAACGATCTGCGTAGCGCGCGCCAGCACCAGTCTGGCCGCGGTGATCTCGGCCGGCTCGTTCAATACGTGGTGCTTGTGGTACCAGAGGTGCGCGAGGCGCGCCGTTTCATGGAGGTAGCCCGCCACACGGTGGGGTTCGAGGGCCTGCGCCGCGCCGGCCACGACCGCCGGGAAATCGAGCAGCGACTTGATGAGCTCCTGCTCCTCGGGCTCGGCCAGGATCGAGTAGTCGACGCCTTCGCCCGTGACTGATGCCGGATTGATCTCGCCCACGCGAAAGATGCCCGACATGCGCGCGTGCGCCATCTGGATGTAGTAGACCGGGTTTTCTTCACTCTGGGTGCGGGCCAGGTCGACGTCGAAGATGAGTTGCGAGTCGCCTTTGCGCATGAGGAAGAAGTAGCGGACCGCATCGCGGCCCACTTCGTCCACCAGGTCGCGGACGGTGACGTAGCTGCCCGCGCGCTTGGAGATTTTCACTTCTTCCCCGCCCTTCATCACCGTGACCATCTGGTGCAGCACGTAGTCGGGGTATCCGTTAGGAATCCCCATGTTGAGCGCCTGGAGACCCGCGCGTACGCGGACCACGGTGCTGTGGTGGTCGGAGCCCTGGACGTTGATGGCGCGGGCGAAGCCGCGGCGCCATTTGGTGACGTGGTAGGCGACGTCGGGGACGAAGTAGGTGTAGGAGCCATCGCGTTTGCGCATGACGCGATCTTTGTCGTCGCCGAAGTCGGTGGTGCGGAGCCAGAGGGCGCCGTCTTTCTCGTAGGTGTGGCC
>DASUHB010000021.1 GCA_036273715.1 Gemmatimonadaceae bacterium | reverse complement strand
GAAGTGCTCCGGCCTCGCCTCGCGCAGATAGCGGTAGAGCGCGCCGATCATCGTGGTGGGCGGCGGCACGACGGGGTCGAGTCCTTCCGTTAGGCGGGCAAGATTCAATCCCGCGATGAGACCCGTGGCCGTGCTCTCCGTATACCCTTCCACGCCGGTAATCTGACCGGCGAACAACACGCGCGGGTCGTCGCGCAATGAGAGATGTGTCGACAACGCGGCGGGCGTATTCAGATATGAATTCCGATGAATCGATCCGAACCGCAGAAACTCGCTGTTCCCGAGCCCGGGAATCATGCGGAATACGCGCTGCTGGTCACCGGTCCGAAGACGAGTCTGAAAGCCTACGATGTTCCACATACGCGCGCCGCGGTCTTCCTGACGCAACTGGACAACCGCGTAGGGCTCACGCGACGTACGTGGATCGCGAAGCCCGACAGGTTTGAGCGGCCCGAATCGAAGCGTATCGCGTCCGCGCCGCGCCATCTCCTCGATCGGCATGCAGCCCTCGAAGTACGGCACCGCGTCGAATTCGTGTGCGCTGTACTGATCCGCCGCGAGCAGCGCGTCGATGAAGTCCGAGTACTGATGGCGATCTAGCGGGCAGTTGAGATACGCGCCGTCCGGCGCGGCATCGCGCATCGTTTCCTTGCCATACCGCGACGCGCGAAATACCACCTCGTGATCGATCGAGTCCCGATCGACTACCGGCGCGATCGCATCGTAGAACGCGAGTGCCTGGACGCCGAGCCGTGCACGAATGGATTGTGCGAGCGCGTCCGAGGTGAGTGGGCCGGTCGCGACGATGGCTGGCGTCGGAAGCTCCGTTGCTTCCCGGCGTTCAATGGATATCCGCGGATGGGCTGAGAGGCGTTCGGTAACCGCGGTCGAGAAGACGTCCCGATCGACCGCGAGCGCAGACCCGCCGGGCACGCGGGCTTGGTCCGCTGCCCATAAGATGAGTGAGCCGAGGCTCCGCATCTCGCGCTTAAGGAGCCCGTGCGCGTTGGTCTCCTCCGTGCTCTTGAACGTGTTCGAGCACACGAGCTCGGCCAAACGGTCGGTCTTGTGGGCGGGCGTGCCGACTACCGGGCGCATCTCGACGAGCGCGACATCGTGGCCGCGCTCGGCGAGTTGCCAGGCTGCTTCGGATCCGGCGAGGCCGCCGCCGACAACGGTGATCATGGCCAGAACCTAACGCTGGCCGTTGAATGT
Organism: Gemmatimonadaceae bacterium; assembly: GCA_036273715.1. Lineage (NCBI taxonomy): Bacteria > Pseudomonadati > Gemmatimonadota > Gemmatimonadia > Gemmatimonadales > Gemmatimonadaceae > Gemmatimonadaceae bacterium. The sequence goes on along the minus strand of DASUHB010000021.1, from coordinate 15,342 downwards.
AGCGAGGTTCAGGACGCTATCCCGCGACGGCAGCGGGCTCCTGAGCCGGCGACACATCCCATTCGTTGCCGCACTTGAGGCACTTCCGAAAGTCGCCGCGAGCCTTGGTGGACTTCATTTCCGCGCCGACGAACCCGCAATCGGGACATTGCTCGAGCGTGGGCTTGTTCCACGCCACGAAATCGCAATTCGGGTGGTTCACGCATCCGTAGAACGCGCGGCCACCGCGTTTCGAGCGCAGCTGAATAATGTCGCCGCCGTCCTTCGGGCACTTGACACCAGTCGGCAGGGCGCGTGTCCCGCGGCACTTCGGAAACCGGCTGCAACCGAGAAATTCGCCGGAGCGGCCGTGGCGAATGACCATCCGGGCACCGCATTCCTGGCAAATCTCGTCGGTCATCACCGCAGGTTTCCGATCGCGGCCGAGTGGTTTGGTGTAGTCGCAGTCTGGGCGATTCTCGCAGGCCAGATACGGACCGAATATGCCGCCTTTCGGAACGAGTCGTCCGCCATCCTTTGGACAGCGTTCCTTTTCTATGGCCGACAAGTCGTGCGCGCGCGCAATGAGGTCTTCGATGTTTGCCTTGTCGAGCGACTGTGCGAACGGTCCGTAGAATTCCTCGAGGACACGACGCCATCCCATTTCGCCTTCCTCGATCTTGTCCAGCTCTCCTTCCATGTTCGACGTGAACGCGACGTTGAAGATGTCGGGGAACTGGTGGACCATGATTTTGGCGACCGTCTCGCCCAACGGCGTGGGTGTGAACCGCCGCTGTTCGAGCGTGACATAGTGGCGATCGGCGAGCACTGAAATGATCGACGCGTACGTCGACGGACGGCCGATGCCGAGTCGCTCGAGCTCTTTGACGAGACTCGCCTCGCTGAAACGCGGCGGCGGTTCGGTGAAGTGCTGGTGCGGCGTGATTTCGCGTACGGGGACGCTCTCGTTGGCCTCGAGGATTGGCAGGGCCTGCTCATCTTCGAGCGCGCGGCCTTCGCCTTCTTCGTGCGTTTCGCGGTACAGCGCGAGGAACCCGTCGAACTTGATCACGCTGCCGGTGGAGCGGAACAGGCAGCGACCCAGATCGAAGTCGACGGTGGTCGTGTCGAACACCGCCGGCGCCATCTGCGATGCCATGAATCGCTTCCACACGAGCTCGTAGAGTTTGAACTGATCGCTCGACAGGAACTTGCGAACCTGATCGGGGCGGCGCGACGGGTCAGTCGGCCTAACGGCCTCGTGTGCGTCCTGCGCGTTGGCCTGTTGCGCCTTGCCGAAGAGCTGCGGACCTGCGGCGAGATGGTCCTTTCCGAACAGCGCCGCCAGCACATCGCGCGCTTGCACCGCGGAACTCTCCGCAACGCGCGTCGAGTCGGTGCGCATGTAGGTGATGAGTCCGACCGCGCCCTCGGCACCGAGCTCGATGCCCTCGTACAAGTCCTGGGCGACGCGCATGGTTCGCTTTGAACCGAAGCCAAGTTTCTTGGCGGCTTCTTGCTGCAACGTGCTGGTCGTGAACGGTGGCGCTGAATTCTTGCGACGTTCGCGTCGGCGGACGTTCGTGACTGTGAACGTCTTTCTATTCTCGAGGTCCGCAAGAATGGCTTTCGCATCCTTTTCGCTGCCGATCTCGGGTTTTTTGCCGTCCAACTGATGAAGCTTGGCGGTGAACCGTTGCTGATCTTTTTCGAGCAGCGCTTCGATGGACCAGTATTCGACCGGTTTGAACGCACGGATCTCGCGTTCGCGCTCGACAATGAGACGGAGCGCGACGGTTTGAACTCGTCCAGCCGACAGTCCCTTCTTGACTGTCTTCCATAGAAGGGGGCTGGCTTTGTAGCCGACCAAGCGATCGAGAACTCGTCGTGCCTGTTGAGCTTCGACTTTGCGCTCATCGATCGACGTTGCGTTCTGAATCGCGTTTTGCACTGCGTCCCGGGTGATCTCATGGAACATCACTCTACGGACCGGGGCGCTGCCCTTGTGCTTGATGGTCTCCGCCACGTGCCAGGCGATTGCCTCGCCCTCGCGGTCTGGGTCAGTGGCGAGGAACACGCGCTCTGCGACTTTCGCAGCGCTCTTCAGTTCCGCGAGCGTTTTTTCTTTGCCTGGGACCGTCACGTAGGTCGGCTTGAAGCCATGCTCGACGTCGATGCCTAACCCTTTCTCAGGCAGATCGCGAACGTGGCCGACCGTGGCACGAACCCGATACGACGGTCCGAGATATTTGCCGATCGTGCGGGCTTTCGCCGGGGATTCGACGATGACCAGCGACTTGCCGGCAACGGTCGCGAGATCCAGCGGCTCCTCGGATTGCCCGCGTCGGGACGTGCGGCGTCCTGGGCTCCTCGCGCGCGATGTGCGAGATGCCGGTTCGGCGGCGGCAACGGCCCCGTTGGAACGCCGACGCGTTCCCAACGGGTTTGCGTCCGTCTCGTTCTTGTCTTGCTTCGCGCCCTTGCGGGTCTTCTTTATAGTCTTCTTCGCAGCCATGGAATCAGTGTATGGTCACGTTGTCGCCGCCGAGCCCGTCATCCATGTAGCCCGCGCCCTCCATCAGGACGCGCAAGTCGTCGAGCGCGATTCGGCCATCGATCTGGCTCAGCGCCCGTTCGATGACATGTTCGAGCTCCACAGCGTTGAGCATACCGGCGCCGTTCATCGATATGAGATGTCCCCATGCATCGGGCGTAAAGCGGCCCCGTTCATGAGGTCCGAGCACGCGAAAAGTCATGGTTCCGTCACCAAGTCGGGGACTTTTCCAGCAACTGATGCAGGAAGATCGAGGCAACGCTTTGACGTTACCGTGCCAAAATCCCGCGAGGTGAATCCTATCATTTTCGCCTGAATCGCCGATGGCCCCAGCAGCTTCGAGCTATACACGAGAGCCGCTGGATGGGTCGACGAGTCGAGCAATCTGAGCCGCAAGTGCTTCAACATCAATGTGATCGGTACTTATAACGTCGTCTGCCTGGAGGTACGCCTGCTCTCGCTGCTCAGCCAGGTGGCGCAGCACTTCGAGCGGTTGCGGCGCATCCAACAGTGGGCGCCGGCTCCGAGCAGCGCCCATCCTTAGTATTGCGACTTCGGGCGCGACCCGGAGGTAAATCATACGCGCCGGGGGACGCAATAGTGCCATCGCGCCCGGAATAGTCGCCCAACCACCTCCCGGTGCCAAAATGGCACCCTGAAACGCCGCAACTTCCCGGGTTAAGTCCAATTCCAGGCGACGAAAGTGCGCTTCGCCATGGATGCGAAAGATATCCGGCACGCTCAGACCGGTTCGTCGCTCCAGTTCCTCGTCGAAGTCGAGCAGCGGGCGGTTCAACCGGCGAGACAGCATTCGGCCGACCGAGGTTTTGCCGGCACCCGGTAGGCCGACCAGAATGACGTGGGCGGTCACGCGTCACTACGGTTGGGCCGGGCGAATCGGTCGCCGCTCACGCGGGCGCCTTTCCGCCGATGCGTGACCCGATGCTGGCGACGTAGCTCTCGTAACTGCGATGCACTTCACTCATCGAGTCGCCGCCGAATTTCTCCAGAAATGCCTGGGCAAGCACGAACGCCGCCATCCCTTCTGCTATCACACCCATCGCCGGCACAGCCGTCACATCCGAACGTTCGGCGACGGCCTGTGCGCCTTCGCCGGTGGCGACGTCGATCGTTTGCAGCGGGCGCATGAGCGTGCTGATCGGCTTCATACCGACGCGAATGACCAACGGCTCACCGTTCGTGATGCCTCCCTCCAAACCACCGGCGCGATTCGTTAGGCGGCGAACGTTGCCCGTCCGCGGCACTTCTCGAGCCGGCGCCATCTCGATTTCGTCATGCGATTCTGCGCCGGTGCGACGCGCGGCCTCGAAGCCGATACCGATCTCGACTGCCTTCACCGCGTGGATCGACATCATCGCCCCGGCTAACCGACCGTCGAGCTTCCGATCCCATGAAACGTGCGAGCCGAGTCCGACAGGCAGCCCGTCGCAGACAACTTCGCAGATGCCGCCAAGCGTATTGCCTTCGCGCTTGACTTGATCGATGCGCTCGACCATCCGAGTCGCCGCTTCGCCATCGAGCGTACGCACGGGAGATTGGTCGGCCGCGGCGTTGATATCATCTGGGAATGGATCCGGCCGACGTGCGTCGATGCCGCCCAGATGCACGACGTGGCTGGCAATGCGCACGCCGAACTCGCGCAAGAAAACGCGGCAGACTGCACCCGCGGCGACGCGCGCCGTGGTTTCGCGCGCTGAGGCGCGCTCGAGAATGTCGCGCGCATCCGACCGCTCGTACTTGAGCATACCGGATAAGTCGGCGTGCCCCGGACGCGGTCGCGTGACCGCCCGCTTCCTCGGCGATGGATCGCCGTCGCGCACGGCCGAATCCATGATTTCCTGCCAGTTCTTCCAGTCGCGATTGGCGATAAGCATCGCGATCGGCGAGCCAATGGTGGCACCCGCGCGCACACCGGAGAGCAGCTCCACCGCATCCTTCTCTATCTGCATCCGTCGGCCGCGACCGTAGCCCTGCTGCCGGCGTGCGAGATCGACGTTGATCTCTTCCGCAGAGATGGAAAGGCCAGCGGGCATGCCCTCGAGAATGCATACGAGTGCCGGCCCGTGAGATTCGCCTGCGGTGGTGAAACGAAGGAAGGGCACTGGAGTGGCGCGGATAACGGAACGTCGGCTTGGCACGTGGTACCGCGTACCGTGCAAAATCGCCGACGAAAAGGAGGCGTGGCAGCACCGAATGCTACCACGCCTCCACGTTTTCGCGCAATCAAATGGAATGAGCAGCTACACGTCCGTGCTACCTCTTAGTTCTGCGGACAGTTCGCGAGCAGCTGCGCTTGAGAAACGGTGGCGATCACGACTCCGAATTGCGTGGCACCCACAATGATGGTATTGCCCGCAGCGTCCTTCCCTGCCCTGATCGGTCCGATGATCGGGTCTCTCGTGGGTAAGATCATGCATCGACTAAAGCGATACGTATCGTAGACCTCGATCTGCGGTGAGGACGAGGCTGCGAAGCTGAGTCGTGTACCAGGCGCCGAAGAGCTTCCACCGATGCCGGTGTTATCGGGCTGGAAATCGAACCCAGCGTTTCCGCCGGACGTTTGAAGCAGGCCCTGAAGCCGGAGTGTGCGGTCGATGAGGTACGTCGAATCACCGCGGATGGCTGCCAAGCCGCCGTCGAAGTTGATGGCGGCGCTTCCGATCCTCGCGAACGAGTTGGCGATGAAGTCCGTGACTTCGACCGCGGGCGAGATTCCGTTGTCCACAGCCGGGACGGGCGCCGTGAAGGTGCCTAACGCGTTGGTGAACCTCGTTTGGAAGCCGGCGCTGTCATCGTACATCATTGCGCGGCTGCCCAACACAGCGCCCCCTTCGCCGATCACGGCCCGCCGGAAGTTGCCGGAGTTTCGGACGAAGGTGGTGTCGCGGAAGGCGAGTTGGCCGATCTGCACGACGATGGAGTAGCCGATCGTGTCCGTCGGCGCACCGAATTGGCGGAACGGCACGAGAACGGTGTCGGCGCCGACACCTTGTGCCGGATGCCGATCGATTTCCAGTGTGTCGCTCCGGCCCAGTGACTGTCCCATCGCCTGCTCGAAGAAGAAGTGCGACGTATTCTTCGTCAGGTTCTCCCAGCGAACGGTGCCCTGGTTCTGGAAAGGCAGCGACTGTCCGGCGGTCGGCGTCGTGGAGTAGAGGAGCACGACGTCACCGCACGGCGCGACACCCGAGACCGGGCCCAAGCACGTCGCGGCGAGGAACTGCGGGCGTTCACTGAAGTTGTGCTGCGTTTTGTTTTCGATGATTTGCCCTGTCGTCGACGACGTCTGCGACGTGACCGTGAAGACGTCGATCTCAGGGAGCGGATACCGGAAGACTTCCTGGTCCGCATTGCCTTGCACGTTGACGTAGCTGATGTTCGTGCCGCCGGAATTGGCAACGAGAATGGTGTCGCCCATCGTGCCATCGCGGTTCGCCGGCCAGGCGGCGAGGCCCCACGGGCGCGATCCGACGGGGATCGGCGCCTGGAACGAGGAGTCGGTGAGGTCAAAGACTTCGAGCTCGTTCTTCTCGATATTGCTGAGGTACAATCGATTCGTTGGCTTGTGGAACAACGCGTCGGCGATGACGCCGCCCAACGGAAGGTTGCGCGTCAGGCCGGCGACGACGGTGACGGTGTCGCCGCGCTGCGTAACGTTGTCGGCGAGCAGCGCGTACGCGCGCGTGCCGGTGTTGTTGCGCGCAAATCCAAAGACCTGTACCTGCTTCGGGAACGTCGTGATGTTGAGCGCCAGGTTGAACGTGTGCAACGCGGAACTCACGCTGCCCGACACCTGGAAGGAGTCCGCGGCGAAGAACGTATTCGGATCGCTCGGGAGATTTCGCACTTCGTAGCCGAGCCAGCGAATTCCGCCGCGATCGTGCGCGCTGACGTGCATCGTGTCGGTCACTTCGATACGCGGCGTGATGCCGAAGTCGACGACCGGAATCGTGTTGCCTGAGGCCGAATTGGACACAACGACGTTCACGGGCACACCGAGGACGCGCCGCTTGAGCGAATCCAGCAGGAACGGCGTGAGGGTGAGTGTTCCAGTGGACGCACCGACGAGACTAACGGAGGTGTCGACGCCGACGGAGTCCTTGAGCGGCGAGTTGAAGAGCACGGAGTCGGTGACCGGCGTGGCGAACACGCCGCTCGCGATGAAGCCGAGCGCCTTCACCAAGCTCGGGCTCTTGCCGCTCAGCGATACGGCCATCGTAAAGCCGACGACGGCGGTGTCCGTCGATTTGGGATTGGTGATGAGCGCAACCGACGGCGACTGGTTGCCCGTGCCGAGGAATACCGTGTCGGGTTTCGAAACATTGTGTGCGCCATCGATGGCCGATGCGATGACGGTCACCGTCGTGCCCGGGGGCACCGTTGACGGAACCGGCACGGTATACGGCAGCGTCACATTGGTGACCGCCGTGTTGAATGTCGTATCGAAGGCGCCGCTGATGCCGGGACCGGCAACGCTGACATGCACGTCGAGAAGACCGAGGTTGTCGGTCGCGACCACATTGAACGCGACGACGGAATCGGACGACGGCGCTGCCGCCGTGACGGTGACGACCGGTGGAACGGAGTCGGCGATGACGCCGCCACCGGGGCCATTGCCTTCGACGCACGCCGCGGCGAACACGATCGCGGCCAACGCAATCACACCGCCGGCGAGGCGGCCCGCGTGCGCCGGCGTACCGGCGCGCGCGTGGTCAGAAATGCGCGCCAGGCGCGCCAGGTTCCGCGTCATAGGTCGCTCTCGGTTCAGCGGTCGCCGCCGGGGGCGCCGATGGCGTCACCGTCGTCGACAATGTGGGGTGTGACGAGAATCAGAAGATCGGTTTTGTCTTCCTGGGTCCGGGTCTCACCGAACAGCTTGCCGATGAACGGGAGATCGACCAGGAGCGGAATGCCGGACTTGGACTGCTGCACCTGCGTTGTCGTTAGGCCACCGATGACCGCGGTTTCGCCATCACCGACCAGCAATTCGTTGTCCGCGCTCTGCTTGAGGAACGTGTAGCCGAGGTCGGACGCCGCCGGCTGGAGCTGCGACCGCTCGGCGTGCAGGGTCATGAGGATTTTGCGGTTGTTCGTGATATGCGGCGTCACCTTGAGGATGATACCGGTCTCCTTGAACGTCACCGTGGCGCGCGGCGCCGTGTTGCCCGTCCCCTGGCTGAGCGACCCCAGATCGACAATACGAATCGGGGTTTCTTCACCGTTCAGGATCTGCGCTTCCCGGTTGTCGAGCGTGACGATGCTCGGCTCGGCCTCGACGTCGGACAGACGCACTTCCTGCAGCCCGTCGAGGAACGCGGTGAGGTTAAATTTGCCTAACGCAGTGGAGAAGATCAGCGACAGCGCCGGGTCGACGACACGCTGCGTGGCGTTCGCCACCGCGGCGAGCGAGTTGCCGCCGATGTTGATCACCTGCGTGTTCGACGGGAAAGGCGTGCCGACGACGGCGTCGGGAACGCCGTCACCGTTCGAGTCGACCGGCTTGAACGTGCTCGGATCCGTGCGCTGCACCAGCTTGTTGAAGAAGGTGCCGTTGTCGCCCAGATCGTAGCTCACGCCGATGTCTTGGATGTTCGTGCGATCGACGAGAATGATCTTAGTCTTGATGGAGACCTGCGGCGTGCGGATGTCGAGGTCTTTGATGTAGCTGGCGATCTCCTCGAGACGCGACGGTACGTCGGTCACGAGCAGCCGGTTCGTGCCCGAGTCGGCGCTGACATCGCCGCGGCTCTTGCACTCGCTGGTGTTCGTGGCGCCGTTCGCTCCGGCGGCGCTCGGAGGGCAATCCTTGGACAGGAGCGACTTGACCGTCGAGACCAAGGAGCTGGCGCGTGCGTAGTTGACCGAGATGATGCGGGTTTGCAGGGGCTCGGTCGCCTGCTGCTTGGCGATGTTCTCGTAGCTGTCGACGGAGATGATGCCGTCGGCGTCTTCCTTGGCGGCGTACCCTTGCGATGCAAGGATGGCGCGTAAGGCGACATCCCAGGGCTGGTCGCGGATTTCCGCAGAGACGGTTCCGGTGACACCCTTGCCGGCGACGATCGTTCGGCCGGAGAAAACGGCGAAACCGGCGATCACGTCTTTGATATCGGAGTCCTGATAGCTGATCGTGATGCGCGGCTGCGAAGACGCGGCGGCCGCCCGGTCGTGCGACATGAGATTGACCACCGTATGCCGAGGAGAATCGGTCGATTGATCGTCCTGACGTGCTTGGGCGGCAGTGAAGGCATCGCCGCCGCCGGCCGTCGCGCGCCACGCGGTGAACGATGTCTTGGTCGCGGCGTCCGGATCGAGCACGACGTGCACTTCGTTCAAGGTGCGGTTGACGGTGTAGCTATGCTGCCCGTCGAGGTCGATCACCAGCCGGACGATGTTGTCGCGATACTGGGCCACGCGCACATTGGTGATGCCGCCGCGGGCGACGCGATCGTACATGCGGCCGGCATTGGCGAGCTTGGCGCCGCGCAGGTCGAGGACGATGCGGGGCGGACTGGCCAGGGAAAAGTCATCGATGTCGACGGATCCGTCGACGGCGACGACGACTTCAGCGCGCCCGGCTGCCGGGACGACGCTGAGAGACGTCACCTCACCGCCGCCTAACTTACCGACCGTCGCGGCGCGGGCGACGGACGCCTGCGCTGCAAGCGCGGCGAACGTCATTCCGATCAGCGCACAGACCCGCCTCATTGCGACCTCGCTCTCGTGGAATCGTTGAGCGCCAGCGTTTCTTGCCGGCTGTATCCGAATTCTTCCAGGGTGAACGTGACAGATTTGGCGTCGATGCGCGCCACGCGCATGCGGCCTAACGTCTGCCCCGTCTTGACGCGGTACTGCTCCTTCGTCGACACGTCGCGCAGAATGGCAACGGATCGACCAGCGGGATCGTAGATCACGACGACGAGTCTGAGGTCGGACACCATCGGTCTGAGCTCTCCGGACTCGATGAGCGACACGAATGGATCCCGCCGCCCGTCGGCGTTGTAGGAGAAGACTTCGCGCGTGAGCGCGATTTCGTTCTTGCCGCCGCGTTCGGAGATCGACGTGGTTCCGTCTCCGCTCGGGCCTTGTGCGCCGATGGTCACCGTGTCGCGGCCCTTTGCCGCGGCGTGGGCCGCGTGATCGGCCGCCGCGCGACCGTGCGTCGGCGCCGACGCCGCGGCAGGGGCGGCACCACCAGTCGACCGGTCGGACGGCGCCCGATTGTGCGTCGCGTCCGCGGCGCGCGTCGAGGTCGCGGCCGGCCGTTTAGGCGCCGGGCCGTCCGTGTTCTGCATCGCATCGATGTGGGCGTTGGTCGCCGCGACGACGCGGCGCGCTGCGTTCTTCGCGGCGGTGCCCGGAATCTGCTGTGCGCCTAACGACGCCGTGGCGAGGCACATGCACACCGACGCCAGCGGGGCGAGCGCGAGTTTGCTCATCGTCATGATTTCGCCCCCTTCTTCGGGGGAGGCTGATCGTCCGCGTCTTCCGCGGGATTGTGCGTCACGAACGTCTGCAGCTGGAAGCGCGCTTCGATGACCGCAGCGTTCGGGTCCGTGTGCGCGGCCTTCGCATTGGTGTTCGTGGAGAGCGTCAACTGGACATTCACCGGCAGCACGATACGCTGGAGCGATCCGACGTTCGCGAAGAACTCGGCGAGCTGGTGATATCCGCCCACCATCGCCATGCCGTAGCGGTACGTGTCGTAGTTGCTGCCTTCCTGCACCGGCTGCGGATCGACGGAAGCAAGGTCGAGCCCTGCGTGCCGTGCAGCGGTCGAGACCTGCTCGAGCAGCGCCGGCACTTCGTTTCCGGCGGGCACGAGCGTTCGAATGAGCGACAGGTTCTGTTGATACGTGGCCAGTTGGGCACGCAGCTCGCTCAAGTTGCCCTTGCTCATCTCGGACTTGGCGCGCTGGTTCATGGCGGTGAGCGCCTCGATGTGCGTTTGCTGCTTCGTGAGCGCATCCGACCGCGGCGAGTAGACCATGTACCAGTAGAGACCGATCGCGGCGATCGCGAGCACGCAGACGAGCACGAGCGATTGCTCCCGCTGTCCTTTAGGCATCCCAGGCATCGCTTACCTCACCGAGAGCGAGACAGGAACGGTCTTAATCGCAGAGGGATCGGGCGCCTGGTACGAGACGTCCAACTGGAATTCGGTGACTTCCTTTCCATCGGCGATGACAATCGATGACTTGATGAGCGTGACGTTCTGTATGAACGGCGACGCCTCGAGGAGCTTCATGAATCGCGTGAGGGCCTGAATGTCGACGGTCTGACCCACGATGTGCGCCTTGACGACCGGGACACTCGTTGTGTCGACCGGCGGCGGCCCCTTGGGCGTTGCCGCCTTCTTGCCTTTGGCCGTTGGCGGAGGCGCTTCATCCTGCTGCGCCGCCGAGCTGTTGTTGCTCTGCACAACCGACGTCAGCCAGGTTTCCGGTGGAAGCGCGCGGCTTATCTCATCCATGAGATGCGGCCAGACGTAGCGCTTGTTGTCGAACGATTTGATCAGATCGACCTGGCGGACCACCGAGTCACGCTGCGTCTCGGCCTTGCGCTTCTGCACGATGACGGCCGTGAATCGAATGGAATCCTGCTGCGCTGTCTGCAGCTGGGCATCGAGATCGGACGCGCGACTGTTCTGATGCACGTACATGAGGCCCACCATCGCCGCGGCGAAGAGGGCGGATCCGGCGGCGGCGAGCAGGTACGGATCTTTGACTCGCGAAATCGCTCCGGCAGCAACGCCGGCGAAGTTCACGCCGGCACCGCGGCTGCGCGACTTCTTCGCGCTACCCGGATTGAGATTGATTTGGATCATTACGCGGCCTTCGCGAGAAGATCAGGCGACCTGGCGCAGCGCCAGCCCGATGGGGAGCATGAGGAGCGGAGCAACATCGTCGATGACGAGCGAATCAAAAGCACCGTCACGTACTCGCAAGCGCTGCAGTGGGTTGGCTTGCTCCACCGGAATGCGCAGACGGGTCGCGAGGGCGTCCGTTAGGCCTGGAACGCGCGAGCCGCCGCCGCTCGTATAGGCGGCGCGCAGTTTGTTGGTCACGCGCGACGAGCTCGCGAGGAAGGCAGCCGCGCGCTCGATACCAGTCGCGATCTCTTCGCCGCGCGTCTCGGTGACTGCTTGGAGGTGCGGTGAGCGGTCGTACCCCTGGAGCAGGCCGTCCGCCTCTTCCGCGCTCAAGCCGCGCTCACGCTGCAGATCCTCACGGAACCGGCGCGTGCCGACGGCGATGTCGCGGGTGAGCAGCGGCACGCCGTCTTCCATGATGTTGATGTTGGTGACCTCGTGCCCGATGTTCACCAGGCAGACGACGCCGCTCATCGCTTCGGGATAATTCACCTCGAACGCGTTGTGCAGCGCGAATGCGTCCACATCGACGACGCTCGGCGCGACCTCGGCGTCCGTTAGGAGGCGGAGCTTGTTTTCGATCAGATCGCGCTTGGCGGCGACGAGGAGGACGTTCATCTCCAGGCCTTCGGCGTCCGGGTCGAGGATCTGGAAGTCGAGCTCGACCGATTCCATATCGAACGGCACGTGCTGCTCGGCTTCCCACCGGATCAACTCGCGCGCTTGCTGCTCTTTGACACGATCGATCTGGATCTTCTTGATGATCACGTCGCGGCCACCGACTGCCGTAATCACGGGGCGGCCGCTGATGCCGGCCGCGGAGAGCGCATTGCGCGCCGCCTCGGCAACGATGCCTGGATCCATCACCTCGCCTTCGACAATCGCGTCTGCGAGGAGTGGAGCGATCGCGACCTTCGTCAGCTCGGGCTCGCCTTTGCCGTGTTCAATGACGGCGACCTTCACGAGACCGGAACCGATGTCGAGGCCGATCGACGTCTTCTTGCGACTGAAGAGACCCATGGGAGATCGTGCGTTGAATGGAGTGAGCGCGCGTGATACAAGAGTGGCGATATCGACTTCGCGGTACGGGCGTGCGCACCATTGCGGATGCGGTCCGCTTGGGTACCAGTCACACGACCCGATGGGGCGGAGGTAACTTCTGAACCGCCACTGAAACACGTCGTAGCGATCGAGCGGGAAGATCGCTCGAAACGTCAGAACATCTCGGTCCAGGAGCTGGTCGTTTCTGGAAACGGACGCGCACCGGAATGCGACGCGCTCTCGACCGCGCATGCGGAGTACGTGATCGCGGACGCATCGGTGAGCGATAGACGATCGGCGACCACGATCCCCGTGAGGCGGGAGTTGGCCTCGAGCCGCGCCGCCCCCCGCACGAGCAGCACGCCCGTAAATCGTGCGCCTGCAATGAGAGTGAGATTTCCATCAACGACCAGCATCCCCTGCCCTGCTCCGCCGGAAAGCGTCAGATCGCCAGTGGCGTGGATGACCGGGAAGTAGGAGCCGCACGGCGATTCGAGTCCGAGTACGCGCAGCGGGTCGCCCAGGTTTGCGTCAGCGTTAGGATCGCAGGCGTTTTCAGCATCGACGACAGGCGCCGGAGACAGAGTGATACCGGGCGCCAGTCGGCGCCCAACGCTGGCAAGAAATGAGCGGTCCACCTGACCGAACTGCTCCAGCGTTTCTGGCCGAAGCGCGAGAACAGTATCGCGGACGACCCGAGTGGCGCGAAGGCAGCCTTCCGGCGTGCATTCACCGGTGTCGATCGGCACCTGGTCGGGGACGCTCACGGCGGCGACATCGGAGTCAGGCGTTAGGCAATCCTCCAGAAGGCCGGCGCCTCCTCCACCGATTGACGAACCGCCGTGCAGGGAGAGGCCGTTCTCGGCAACGGCAGCGGCCGCGGGCATGACGGGACGGTGAAACGACACGAGCAATGCCACGCGGCGATGCGCGGCACGCGGCGGAAGACCGGCAGTGCCATCGGCGAGGATCAGCGCACTCGACGGTGTGAGCATCCAGATCCCTGTCGTCGCAGCAGCGCTTCCAGGCAAGCGCTCGCTGAGCGAAGCGACCTGCCTAACTGGAGGCTGATTCGCCCACGCGGCGCGCCACTGTAGCGGTGCAATCGCCGTGTACGCCGCGTGTTCGGCTGCCGCGAACGCGCTCGCGCGTACGAGCGCGGCGCTCTCGATGCGTTCCTCGTGCAGCGCCGCGACGAAGGATCCGGCCGCGAGTGCACCCAGCACGGCCAGCAGTATCAAGACCAGAATGAGCGTAGCGCCGCGCCGGCTGCGCCGTGCATGCGGGTAAAGGCAATCTTGCATTAGCGGCGAGGTCGAATGGTGAATATCACTGAATCGACGAATACCCCCGGCCGGATGCCCGGGAGATGCAAACGCGCGGCACTGGCGGCCCGCATGATGACATCGATGCGTGTGACGCGACTCGGATCGGCGGTTGGCACGTCCGCGCTGTCTCGAAAGACGAAGCGCATGCCGCCAGCCGCATACGGGCCACTCACGGGCTGCACGATGGCGCATGGCGTCGCACGCGTAGCGAGACAGTCGCGAAAGCCGAGATACCAGCCGCCGTCCGCGGACTTGTACAGCTCGTACCGAGCGCGTCGAATGAAGCGCAGCGCGGCACCAGGCCCAGCGCCCTGAGGCACGGGACTCGTTAGGCGAACGGACACGGTTGAGGCGATGGCGTCCGGCGGTCTGAAATCGGCGGAACAGCCACGCCCCGACGTCGGTGCTGATGCCATGGCGTACGCATCCCAGCGCGCGGAATCAGCATCGGCGTGCGCAGTGAACACGAGGACGGTGTCACCTGCCTCGGGCGCCGAGATCCACGAGGTGAGATTGGCTGCGGACGATGAGCGAGACGGAAACACGAGCAGCGTGCGCGAGGAGTCGAGCCCGCAGAGGATCGAGAAGCCGGTCGCCATGCGAAACTCGAGGTACGTATCGCCCATGGCATAGATACCGCCTCGCGGCGGCGCCGTGGCCCGAAGGTCGTACCGCAACGCGTCGGCTCCCTCGCGAAGTGCTCGCCGCGTTTCCATGATCTGTCCGAGCGCAAATGCGAGATGTTCCTGGCGCACTGCTATCGAAATAGCCGTCGTTCCGACGATGGCGGCAACGACAAGGCCGATGAGGAGCTCGATCAGCGTGAAGCCCCGGAGCGATCCACGGGTCATCGGCATGGCGCCGCCGATTTGATGACTTCTGTGATCGGATGTGCGGAGAGTCGGTCGACAATCACGACGCTGTCGACGCTTTGCTGGATACTATCGGCGCCAATGCTCCGCCAGACGGCTGAAACGCCGAGCGCGCTGTCGGCTCCGGCGGCAGACGCGCAACCGGCGCGATGCAGCAGTTCGAACCGCGTACTAACGGAAGACGCAGCGTGGGCGCGCCGGTGGGCGCTCGTTTCGAGTCGCAGGCTGGCAACGCCCGTCGCGGCGATGCCGAGCACGCCGACGCCGAGCAGTGTGATGGCGGCGAGCGCCTCGACGATGCTGCTGCCACCGCGGTGATGGCAACGACATTTGGTCACGGCCACAGACTCCTCCAGGAGTGGACGTGCCAAAGAAAGCGCGCTCCGGCTGAATCGTATCAGCCGAAGCGCGCTGGTCGAACCGAATCTTCGCGGGGTGGACCGCTACGTGGTCAGCTCAATAGAGGTCGACCCAGGAGCGGCCAGACGCGAGCTGGGGCGACGCGATCGCCTTCATCGCATAGCTCGACGCGCAGCTCGAGTAAGTAATTACCGCGTTTCCGAGAACGGTGTTCTGCTCGAGGTCGACGTTCTGCGCTAGCACGCCGCCCGTAAAGTGTCCGCCGGTTCCAGTTGTCTTGAGGTGGCCGGTCACGATCACGATGCCGAAGAACTGGAA
>DASUHB010000020.1 GCA_036273715.1 Gemmatimonadaceae bacterium | reverse complement strand
GGTGGCGATGGAAGCCGCGGCCGCCGGCGTGCCGGTGACGTGGAGCGAGATCGTCGGCCTGGTGCCCGAACGGGTGCTGCTCGACGCCGCGGTTCGCCACCTGCGGCTGGCGGCGTTTTCGCCGGAGCAGCTGGTCGAGCGCCGCGTGCGCGCCGCGCACGGTGCCGCGGCACACGCGGCCGAGCCTAACGGAGATCTCGTGAGCGCCGTGGCCGCGCCCACGCCCACGCCCGGCGGCGGAAGCGCCGCGGCCTACACGGGCGCGCTCGCCGCCGCGCTCGCCCAGATGGTCGCTGGCCTAACGGTCGGCCGGAAGAAATTCGCCGACGTCGACGGGGCGATGCGCGATGCCGGGTCGCGGGCCGCGGCGCTGGTGACCCGGCTCCGCGAGCTCGTCGCGCTCGACGCCCAGTCGTACGCGGCCGTCTCCGCGGCCTACAAGCTCCCCAAGGACACGCCCGAGCAGCGCGCCCAACGCGACGCCGCGATCACCGCCGCACTCATCGGCGCGAGCGAAGTTCCGCTCGAGACCGCGCGCGCATGCGCCGGCGTCGCCGCGCTCGCGGAGCTCGTCGCGACCAAGGGCAATCCGAGCGCCGTCTCCGACGCCGGGGTGTCGGCGCTCCTCGCCGACGCCGCGTGCCGCGGCGCCGCCTACAACGTGCGCATCAACGTCGCGTCGCTCGCAGACCCGACGAAAGGCCACGCGCTGATCGAGGCGGTGAGCGAATTCGTTCGCGAGGCGTCCGCTGCCGCCGCATGCGTCACGACCGAGGTCGAGCGGCACATTTAGGCGCCGCGCCGGACTCGGGAACCGCGTCCGACGTGATGATCGCCCCGGAACAAGGCCATGAGCGTCGAGCAATCTCCTGCGTGACACCCGCGTGGACGCGACGGTGACGGTTTGGGGACGATGCGGCAATACAGTGCGCAGGCACACCCCCCACTCCGATCTCGAGGGATGCTCAAATGCGCACCAGATTCAGAGGACGCCCGGCAACGCTCGCCGCGGCGTTCGGAGCCGCCGTCCTGGCCTCCTGTACGTCCGACGCCCCGACGCGCGCGATCGAGCGTCGCGTCACCGATGCCACCGCCTCGCCGGTGTCCGGCATGGTCGACATCTGCCAGCACGCTGCATCGGGCGCCATGATCATCCGCGTCGCCGCGGCGGCGCTTCCAGCGCACCTGGCCCACGGCGACTACCTCACCACCCTTTCCGTTAGCCACGATCCCGCCGCGCCGATCGACGGCGCACACTTCGACCGCATCGGAGACGCGCTCGCCGCCGCGCGCGCGGGACGGCTGAACCGGGGCGAGCTCGTGTCGGCCGACTGCCGCATCACGATCGACGTCGCACCCGGTATCGTGCGTGGCACGGCCAACCAGACGACCGACCCGTCCCTCGAGCACTTCCCGCTGATCGTCGACGTTCCGGACATCTCGCTCCAGGGAGCGCTCCAGATGCGCGTGGACGACGACGGCCGCGCGACCGGCGATGGCTTGGGCGACGCGGCCACGACCGTCACACCCGCCGATCCGCTGCCGATCGTGAACGGCGTTTCCACGCCGATCATCATTGCGAACGGCCATCCCGGCGCCTCCGCCGCCAACGGCCTGACGGTGGCGGGCTTCGTCTTCCAGTCCGGACACGCCGCCGACGCGGACGCCGGAGGTCAGGGGCTGTTGGCCATTCGCGTCGCCGGGCTCACGATACGCGGAAATCGATTCGAGGGTGGATTCACCGAGGCCATGGACCTCCGCGCCAGCAGCGGCGACGTCCTCACGAATCATCTGTCCGGCGACGGCGGTACCTGCGACATCTGCCTGGCCGGCCCCGGCAGCTACCGAGCCGAGGGCAACCGGATCCTGGCCGGCGGCATTGAAGGCATTCTCGACTTCGCGACGGTGAACCTGCCCCTGCCCGACGTCGTCGAGCCGTTCGTGCTTCCGGCCTCGGCCGAAACCTGGGCCGACGTCAGCAACAACGAGGTCCGCGACCACCAGCGCCTCCCGGTCGGCGCGGGCATCAGGGTCGGTATGATCGGCACATCGGCGCCCAACGTGCACGGCATCGTGCACACGATGTTCCGAAACAATCTGGTGTCGAACAATCGCTTCGGCATGATCGTCGACGCGGGCTTCCCGGTGGCCGGCACGGACCTCGCGGGCGACGCGGATCTGACCTTCCACGGCAACATCATCGAACAGAGCTGCCAGGCTCCTCTGCTCGTCTCACTATCGCGGCACACGACGGCACTGGGCCTGGCCAACGCGCCCTACCTGATGAATTCGACCTTCCAGCTGTCCTTGAACGGCGACCTGAACTGGGCGGATGTGTGGTTCAGCCATCCCGCGGGGTTCGGGAACACGCTCATCGTGGACGGCGTGTCGATCCCCAACGGATCGAGGCAGTTCTACGATGCCACGAAGGTCTGTTCCTGAAGTCTAGCGAGATCGAGGGTGCCAGTCCGGCATCTACGCTCATGAAGACACGGATAGAGCACGGACACGTTGTGTCCGTGCTCTATCCGTGTCTAGATGAGCGTAGATGCCAGCAACTCGCGCTACCTGAACTCAGACCCGGTCCACCACTGCCTCGTGGCCCGTTAGGCCGATCGCCGCGTCAACACCCGCGGCCCCTGATCCGTGATCGCCACCGTGTGCTCGAAGTGCGCCGAACGCGATCCGTCCGCCGTCACGATCGTCCACCGATCCGGCATCGTCCGCGTCCTGGGCGTCCCCGCGTTCACCATCGGCTCGATCGCAATCGTCAGACCGGGCGAAAGCTTGAGCAGCCGCTTCGGCTTCCCGTAGTTCGGCACCTGCGGCTCCTCGTGGAACTCGGTGCCGATCCCGTGCCCAACGAGCTCACGCACCACGCTGAAGCCCGCCCCTTCCACCACGTCCTGGATCGCCGCACCGATGTCGCCGATGTGGTTGCCGAGAGTCGCCGCGGCGATCCCTGCTTCGAGCGCTTCCACCGTTACTGCCAGCAGCCGCTTCGACTCGTCGTCGGTCTCGCCGACGGCTACCGTCGCCGCGGAGTCGGTGAAAAAACCCTTGTACCCCACACCGACGTCGATCGAAACGAGGTCGCCCTCGCGCAGCACCCGCTTGCGCGAGGGGATGCCATGCACGATCTCCTCGTTGATCGACGTGCAGATGGAGCCCGGGAACCCGTACAATCCCTTGAACGCCGGCACCGCGTTGTCGTGGGAGCGGATGAACAGCTCGGCTAACGTATCGAGGTCGAGCGTCGATATCCCCGGCGCCACCCGCTCGGACAACATCGCCACCGTGTCCGCGAGAATCTTGCCGCCCTCGGCCATCACCTCGATTTCTCGCGGCGACTTGAGCTGAATCATTTCCCTAACGCTGTCATCACCCGCGCGGTCACGTCATCCATCGCGCCGATCGCGTCCACGGTCACGACGCGCGCCGCGCTCTGTCCGCGCAGCGCCGCGTCTCGCGCGCGGGCGCGATACCACTCGATGACCGGGGCCGTCTGATCGCGGTACGCGCGCATGCGCGTGCGAATGGCGTCCGGCTCATCATCTTTACGGCGCACGAGTGTGCCGCCGCACTTGTCACAGGTGCTTCCCGGCGCGCGGCCCGTGTAGGGCGTCTGACAGCGCTCGCACACCGTTCGCGTGCTCAACCGGCGAACCAACTCTTCTTCGTCGACGTCGAACAGGAGCACGATGTCGAGCTTGCGCCCGAGCTCCGCCAGCACGCGCGCCAGTCCTTCGGCCTGCGGCACCGTGCGCACGACGCCGTCGAGCACCACGCCGCGCCCGGCCTCCGGCTTGCCCAGCGCCTCTTTCATGATGCCGAGGATAACGGAGTCGGGGACGAGATCCCCCTTGTCCATGTACCGCTTGGCTTCGAGCCCCTGCGTCGTCCCCTGCCTAACGGCGTCCCGCAGCACGTCGCCGGTGGCCAACTTGGGGATGTCGAGCTCGCGCGCGATACGCTCGCCCTGCGTGCCCTTGCCGGCGCCGGGAGGGCCGAGCAACACGATGTTCATGTGTCCATCCGCTCCCAGTCGCCGAAGAAAAAGTGCGCGCTCAGTACGTCGTCGCCCGACCGCGGAATCGCACGCGGCCCTTCTTCATGAAGCCGTCGTACTTGCGCAGATACAGGTGCTGCTGCAGTTGCGCGAGCGTATCCAGTCCGACGCCGACCACGATCAAGAGCGACGTGCCGCCGAAGCGGAACGGAACGTTGATGATGTCCGCGATCCAGATCGGAAGCAACGCAATCAGCGTGAGAAACAGCGCGCCCGGGAACGTGATGCGCGACATGACCTTCTCGATGTACTCCGCCGTCTTCGCCCCCGGCTTGACGCCCGGGATGAAGCCGCCCTGTTTCTTCAGGTTTTCGGCGATGTCAACCGGATTGAAGATGATCGCCGTATAGAAGTACGTGAAGAAGAGGATCAGGATGGCCATCAGCACGTAGTATTCCCACGTGCCGGGATTGAGAATCTCCGCCATCTGCTGCGCCCACGGCGCTCTGCTGCCGAACTGCGCCAACGTACCCGGCACCACGATCACCGTCTGCGCGAAGATGATCGGCATCACGTTGGCCGCGTTCATGCGCAACGGGATGAAGTTCTTGGACGACTCGCGCTGGCGGCCTCGCGCCACCGACCGCTGCGGGATCTGAATCGGCACGCGACGCGCCGCGACGGTGATCGCGACCGTGCCCGCGACCACGCCCACCATCACGAGTCCAAGGATCACGAGCTTGAATGGCGACAGGGCGCCCGTGGACAGGAAGCCGAATGTCTGCACGATGGCCGGCCAGAACCGCTCGATGATCGAGAAGAAGATCAGCAGCGACGCGCCGTTGCCGACGCCGCGCTCGGTGATCTGCTCGCCTAACCACATGACGAAGATCGCGCCGGCGGTGAGGAACAGCGTCATCTGGATGCGGAACGCCATGCCCGGATGCGCCACCGCGCCCTGCAGCGACTCGGTGAACAGCGCGTAGCCCCACGCCTGCATCACCGAGATGCCGACCGTCATGTAACGCGTCCACTGCTCGACTTTCTTCCGCCCCTGTTCCTCGCGCTGCAGCTTCTCGACGTTGGGCATGACCGCAGCGAGAATCTGGAACACGATGCTCGCCGAGATGTACGGGATGATGCCTAACGCAAACAGCGTGGCGCGCGACAGGCCGCCGCCCACGAACAGGTCGTACAGGCCGAGGAGCCCGCCCGCCTGCTGGCTCTTGAAGAAGTCGATCAGCGCCTGCGTGTCGATGCCCGGCGCCGTGATGTGCGAGCCGACGCGAAAGATGATCAACGCCAGCAGCGTGAAGCCGATACGCGACTTCAGTTCGGGCGTCTTGAAGATGCTGTTGACGAGCTGGGCCGCCGCGTTCTCCTGCGCCATGTCAGTCCTCGACGCGGCCTCCGGCCGCGACAATACGCTCACGCACCGCCGCGCTCACCCGGATGCCGCGGACCGTCACGGCGCGCGTCAACGCGCCGTTGGCCAGCAGCTTGGCCGGTCCCTTCCCCTTCCGGATCAGTCCCGCCTCGATGAGGACGTCGGCCGTGATGTCGTCCTTCGACTCCAAATCATTGATGTCACTCAGGTGCACGACCTGCGACTCCACCCGGAATGGATTGGTGAAGCCGCGCTTGGGCAGCCGGCGCGTCAACGGCATCTGGCCGCCCTCGAAATGCGGCTTGTTGCCGCCGGGACCGTGATGTCCCGCGCGTGCCTTGATGCCCTTGTGGCCTTTGCCCGACGTCTTGCCCGTGCCTGAACCCGGACCTCGGCCTAACCGCTTCCGGTTGCGATGCGAACCCGGCGCCGGCACCAGATTGTGCAGGCCGATGTGCTCGGGCATCTCGCGCTGTTCTTTGGCCACTGTCGTCACTCCTCCACCGGCGTCACCGTCACCAGGTGACGCACGTGCTTGATCTGCCCTCGCAGCGACGGCGAATCCTGCCGCACCACTTCATCCTGATGGTGGCGCAGGCCGATCGACTCCAGCGTCCGCCGCATTTCGGCCGGATGCCCGATGCCGCTGCGCACCTGCTTGATCCGCACCTTGCCCGTGGTCAACGCTTCAGGCGCAGTCCGCTTGGGACCGCGTGTCCGATGCCACACGAATGTGCGCGGCATTAGACGGTCTCCTTCGACTTGGCGCGAGAGCGATACGGCAAGCTCGACGCCTCGACTTCCCGTTCGCGCGCGATCTGTTCCACGGTCGTCAACAACCCCAGTCCGTGCATCGCCGCGCGCACCATGTTGTGCGGATTCGTCGAGCCCAGACTCTTGGTGAGAATGTCGGCGACACCGGCGCACTCCAGCACGGCGCGCACCGCACCGCCCGCGATAACGCCCGCGCCCGGCGCAGCCGGTTTCATGAGCACGCGACCAGCTCCGTGCTCACCGACCACTTCGTGCGGAATCGTACCGCCGGTGAGCGGCACGTGCACCAGCCGGCGACGCGCGGCGTCCACCGCCTTGCGCACCGCTTCCGATACCTCGTTCGCCTTCCCGGTCGCGACGCCAACGCGGCCCTGTCCGTCGCCGACGGCAACCAGCGCGTTGAAGCTGAAGCGCCGGCCGCCCTTCACCACTTTGGCGACGCGATTGATCGCGATCACGTTCTCGACGAGATCACTGCCTTCGTGATCGCGCTCGCCGCCGCCGCTGCGAGCACCATCGCCGCCGCGACCGCGACCGCGGTCGCCACCCTCGCCGCCGCGATTGCCGCCGCCCGGTCCGCGACCAGGGCCGCCACCAGGCCCGCCACGACCGCGACCGGGACCGCCGCGTCCACCGCGACCACCGCGTCCGCCACCGCCGCCGCCGCCACCACCGCGACGCGGTGCAGGAGCGCCTTCTCCAGCGCCCGTTCCTGTTCCCGTTGCCGGGCGACCGCTCTGATTATCTGCCATTTTTCAAAACTCCAGACCGCCCTCGCGGGCGCCGTCGGCTACCGCTTTCACGCGGCCGTGGTACTTGTACCCCGCACGATCGAACACGACGCGACTGATTCCTGCTTCCTTAGCACGCTCGGCCACTGCTTTACCAACAGCCGTCGAACGCTCCTGCTTTTTGCCATCGCCAACCGTGAGATCGGACACCGTGAGCAGCGTGCGGTTCGCCATGTCGTCGACGATTTGCGCGTAGATGTGCTTGAGCGTGCGACGAACCACGAGACGCGGTCGCTCCGGGGTCCCTTCGACGCGCTTGCGCACGCGAAGATGACGGCGATGGAGACGCTCGGCGCGCGTCTTCGGCTTGTGAGTCGATTTCATTGTTTACTTGCCTCCAGCCTTACCGGCCTTCCGCCGGATCTGCTCGCCCGCGTACTTGATGCCTTTCCCTTTGTAGGGCTCGGGTGGACGCAGGCCTCGAAGCTCGGCCGCGACCTGTCCCACCATTTCCTTGTCCGCGCCTTCGATGGTGATCTGCGTGGGCTGCGGCGCCGCGAGCTTGATGCCCTTGGGCGCGCGGTATTCGATCGGGTGCGAGAAGCCGAGCGCGAGCTGCAGGCCGTAGGGACGCGTTTCCGCCTTGTACCCGACGCCCACGATCTCGAGCTGCTTCTGGAATCCTTTCGTCACGCCTTCCACCATGTTCGACACGAGCGTACGCGTGAGCCCGTGCAGCGCCTTGTGCTCGGCCTGGTCGTCGGGACGGCTGACGACCACGGTGCCGTTGTCCAGCGCCACGCCTAACGCCGGATGCAGGCGCCGCTCGAGCTCGCCGCGCGGGCCTTTCACTTTGATCGTCTGCCCATCGATCGTGGCCGTGACGTTCTTCGGCAGCACGACGGGCTTCTTCCCGATTCTCGACATGTAGAGACGCTCCCCTTTACCACACGACCGCGAGGATCTCGCCGCCGGTGTGCGCCGCCCGCGCCTGCCGATCCGTCATCAGCCCCTTCGAGGTGCTGAGGATCGCCATGCCGAGCCCGTTGCGCACACGGGGAATCTCGCTCACGCCCACGTACTTGCGGAGCCCGGGCGTGGACACGCGCCGGACTTCGCGGATCACCGGCTGATCGCCCTGCGCGTAGCGCAGGTACAGCCGCAGAATTTTCCGCCCCGCATCCGTCTCGAGCGTTTTCACATCCCGAATGTAGTTGTTCTCGAGGAGGATGCGCGCGAGATCGGCTTTCAGCTTCGATGCCGGAATGTCCACGCGCCGGTGCTTCGATCCGCAGGCATTGCGGATGCGCGTCAACATGTCGGCAATAGGATCGGTCATGCTCATGGCTTGGGCCTGGTTTCGTGTCAGGACAACGTGGCGATGCTACCAGCTCGACTTCCGGACGCCGGGAATCATTCCGTTCAACGACAAGTCGCGGAAGCAGATCCGGCACAATCCGAACTTCCGCAGGAATGCGCGCGAGCGGCCGCAACGCTGGCAGCGGTTGTGCTGCCGCACGGCGAACTTCGGCTTGCGCTTGCTCTTTTCGACCATGGCCTTACGAGCCATCACACTCTCCCGTGCGATCCTGACATTTGATGTTGTGGCGTTCCCGATGTCCCAATGCCCGACCCCTCGTCGTTAGGCGCTCACGACGATGGGCTTCTCTTCGCCGCGGAACGGCATCCCCAGCTCGCGGAGCAGCGCCAACGCCTGGTCGTCCTTCGGCGTGCTGGTCACGAACGTGAGGTCGAGGCCGTGCACCTGGTCGACCTGATCGTAGTTGATCTCCGGAAAGATCACCTGCTCCTTGAGGCCGATCGAATAGTTGCCGCGTCCGTCGAACGAGCGTGTGCCTAACCCGCGGAAGTCGCGGATGCGCGGGATCGCGACGGCGATGAACCGGTCGAGAAACTCCCACATCCGCGCGCCGCGCAGCGTGACGCTGGCGCCGATTTCCTGGCCCTGCCTCAAGCCGAAGTTCGAGATCGATTTCTTGGCCCGCGTGCGCACCGGCCGCTGGCCGCTGATCAACTCGAGCTCCTGCACGACGCTGTCGAGCAGCTTGGGCTGCTTGATCGCTTCGCCGACGCCGCAGTTGATCACGATCTTGGTCAGCTTCGGGATCTCGTGGGCGTTCGACAGGCTGAACTGCTGCTTGAGCTTGTCGCGCACCGTGCGCTCATAGTAGCCCTTGAGGCGCGGCGCCGGCGCTGGCGTGCCTGCGCCCGCGTGCGCTTTCCCCGTGCCGCCCTGCGCCTGGCCTGCGCCGCCCTTCTTCTTGCCCTCTTTTTTTTCTTTCGTCGCCATAATTCCGGTCCTCAGCGCTTGCGCGACACGACGCGCGGAATCGCATCGCCGCTCTTCGCGCTCACGCGTTCCTTCGTGCCGTCATCATCGATCCGTGCGTGCACGCGCGTCGGCGTGCCGCCTTTCGGATCGAGCAGCATCACGTTCGAATGATGGATGGCCGCCGGGAAATCGATGATCCCGCTCTGTTCCTCGGCCGTGCGCGCCTTGCGATGGCGCTTCACGATGTTCACGCCTTCCACCACGACCCGGCCCGTCTTCAGGTTAACGCGCAGGATCTTGCCTTCTTTCCCTTTGTCGTCGCCGCGCAGCACGCGCACCGTGTCGCCCTTGCCCACGGGCAGCGTGACGCGCTCGACGTTCTTCGCGTGGCGGGCGCGGTTGCGCGCGGTGGCGCGCTTCGTCGCCCGATACGTCAACTTGCGCATGTCAGAGCACCTCCGGCGCGAGCGATACGATCTTCATGAAGCGTTTCTCGCGCAGCTCGCGGGCGACGGGCCCGAAGATGCGCGTGGCCCGCGGCTCGCCGGCCTCGTTGATGATCACGACGGCGTTCTCGTCGAAGCGGATGTAGCTCCCGTCCTTGCGGCGCGTTTCCTTGACCGTGCGCACGACGACGGCGCGGGCGACATCGGACTTCTTCACCGTGCCGTTCGGCAGCGCATCCTTCACGGCCACGATCACCGTGTCGCCCAGCCCGGCGTAGCGCCGCTTGGTGCCGCCCAGGACGCGGATGACGAGCGCGCGTTTGGCGCCCGAGTTGTCCGCGACCTTGACGATGGATTCCTGCTGAATCATGGCTGGTCTCCGTTAGCGCGCGCGTTCGACGATCTCGACCACGCGCCACCGCTTGTCCTTCGACAGCGGCCGGGTCTCCATGATGCGCACGCGATCCCCCGTCTTGGCGGCGTTGTCCTCGCTGTGCGCTTTCACGCGCTTGGTGCGCGTGACCATTTTGCCGTACAACGGGTGCGGGAAGCGACGTTCGATCGCCACCACCACCGTTTTCTGCATCTTGTCGCTCACCACGATGCCAACCCGCGTCTTGCGCGAGCCGCGCGCCGCCTGGTGGTCCGTTCTCACGATGTCGGCCATCTGTCCTCTCTATGCCTAACTGGCCTAACGGGCGGAGCGCGGGGCGGCGGACGCCGACTGCGCCAGCTGCCGCTCACGAAGAATCGTCTTCATGCGCGCAATTTCCTTGCGGATCACGCGGAACCTGAGCGGATCCTCGAGCGCTTCCGTCGCGCTCCGAAAGCGCAGCCGGAACCGCTCCTCTTCCATTTCCGCGAGCCGCGTCCTGAGCTCGTCGTCCGACAGCTCCCGAATCTCCTCAGCCCGCATCGGTGTGCGCCTCCTCGCGGACCACGAACTTCGATTTCACGCCGAGCTTCGCCGCCGCGAGCCCCATCGCCTTCTCGCCCGTTTTCCGGTCGACGCCTTCCAGCTCGAACATCACCCGGCCGGGCTTCACCACCGCCACCCATCCCTCCGGCGATCCCTTGCCCTTCCCCATCCGGGTCTCGGCCGGCTTCTTGGTGATCGGTTTGTCCGGGAAAATCCGGATCCACACCTTGCCGCCCCGCTTGATGTGGCGCGTGAGCGCCACGCGGGCCGCTTCGATCTGCCGGTTGGTCACCCAGCCCGGCTCCAACGCCTGCAGCCCGTAGTGGCCGAACGCTACGGTGGATCCGCGCTTGGCCAGACCCTTGGTGCGGCCCTTGAACATCTTCCGGAACTTGACGCGCTTGGGACTCAGCATCGCTCGCTCTCCTTCGCCTTACGAGCCGGTGGAGTAGGTGCTTCCGCGACGGGCCGCCGTCGGCTCCTCGCCGTGGAAGATCCACACCTTCACGCCGATCGTCCCGAACGTCGTCTTGGCCGTCGACGTCGCGTAGTCGATCTTGGCGCGCAGGGTGTGCAGCGGGACGCGCCCTTCGTGATAGCCCTCCACGCGCGCGATCTCCGCTCCGCCTAACCGCCCGCCGCACTTGATCTTGATGCCCTGCGCCCCCATGCGCATGGCGCTCTGCACCGCCCGCTTCATCGCGCGGCGGAACGAGATGCGCTGCGCCAGCTGGTGCGCGATCTGGTCGGCCACGAGCTGCGAATCGAGCTCCGGCCGCTTGATCTCTTCGACGTTGATGC
Organism: Gemmatimonadaceae bacterium; assembly: GCA_036273715.1. NCBI lineage: Bacteria > Pseudomonadati > Gemmatimonadota > Gemmatimonadia > Gemmatimonadales > Gemmatimonadaceae > Gemmatimonadaceae bacterium. The sequence goes on along the minus strand of DASUHB010000020.1, from coordinate 4,272 downwards.
CCACTTCCTTGCCCGTGAGCTGCGCCAGCTCATCGCGCAGCTTGTCGACCTCGGCGCCCTTCTTTCCGATCACGACGCCCGGACGGCCGGTGTGCACCGTCACCACGACCTTGCCCGGCTTGCGATCGATCGTGATCTGCGAGATGGCCGCGTGGCCCAACCGCGCCTTGAGATACTTCCTGAGCAGCTCGTCTTCCTTGAGCAGCGCCGGGAAGTTGCGGTCCGCGTACCACCGCGAACGGTGGTCGTGCGTCACGCCTAACCGAAACCCGATCGGATTGGTCTTCTGTCCCATTAGCGTGCATCCTCGTCCGAGACCACGATCTCCACGTGGCTCGTGCGCTTGAGAATCGGCGTGCCCCGCCCCTGCGCGGCCGGCATGAACCGCTTGAGCTTGGGGCCCTCGTTGACCACCGCGTGCTCCACGACCAACTGGTCCGTATCGAGCGACTCGTTGTGCTCGCGCGCGTGCTGCTCCGCGTTGGCGATCGCCGACTTGAGGACCTTCTCGATCTGTTTGGCGGCGTGCTTCTTCGAGAACGTGAGCAGCGCGAGCGCCTCGTTCACGTTCTTGCCGCGGATCTGATCGATCACCAGCCGCATCTTGTACGGCGACTGGCGCGTGGTTCGCTGAATGGCTCGCACTCGCGCCATCGCTACTTCCCTCCCCTCGGCGCCGGCGCGCCGCCGGACGGCGCGGCGGGCGCGCTGCCCGAGGCCGGCGCGCCCGCGGGAGCCGCCTTCTTGTCGGCCGCCTTCACGCCCGAGTGTCCGCGGAAGAGCCGCGTCGGCGCGAATTCGCCTAACTTGTGGCCCACCATGTTCTCGGTGACGTACACCGGGATGAACTTGTTCCCATTGTGCACCGCGAACGTGTGCCCGACGAAGTCCGGCGTCACCGTGCTCGCGCGCGACCACGTCTTCACCACGCGCTTCTCGCTGCGCTGGTTCATGCCGCGCACTTTCTTCATGAGCGCCGGCTGCACGAACGGACCTTTCTTGACTGAACGACCCATGGCTTAGTCTCGCCGGTAAACGGGACGCGCGCGCATGTGAACGCTTCCCTGTTTCATTGTGTGGCCTTCCCGCGCTTGCGACCGCGGACGATCAATCGCTGCGACGACTTCTTGACGTTGCGCGTCTTCACGCCCTCCTTCTTGCCCCACGGGCTCACCACGTTCCGCCCGCCGCGCGTGCGGCCGCCGTGCGGGTGGTCCACCGGGTTCATCACTTCGCCGCGCACCTTGGGCCGCCGTCCGCGCCACCGCGTCGATCCCGCTTTGCCCCACGACTGCAGCTCGTGCTCGGCGTTGCCGACTTCACCGATCGTCGCCAGGCAGTTGCCGTGCACCAGCCGCACTTCGGTGGACGCCAGGCGCAGCGTGACGTAGTCGCCTTCCTTGGCCACCACCTGCGCCGACATGCCGGCCGACCGCGCGAGCTGGCCGCCCTTGCCGATCTTGAGCTCTACGTTGTGCACCGCGGTGCCTAACGGAATCTCCTTGAGCGGCAGCGCGTTGCCCAACCGGATGTCCGAGCCCGGCCCCGACACGATCGCGTCGCCCACCGCCAGCCCCTTCGGATGCAGCACGTAGCGCTTCTCGCCGTCCGCGTACTCGACCAGCGCGATGCGCGCCGAGCGATTCGGGTCGTACTCGATGTGCCGCACCGTCGCCGTCACGCCGAATTTGTCGCGGCGGAAATCCACGATCCGGTACTTCCGCTTGTGCCCGCCGCCCCGCCGGCGCATCGCGATGTGCCCGTGGTTGTCGCGGCCGCCCGACTTCTTGAGCGGCTCGAGCAGCGACTTCTCGGGCTCGGTGCGCGTGATCTCGGCGAAATCGGAGACCGAGCGGAACCGCGTGCCCTTCGTGATCGGACGGAACTGTCGAATGCCCATGTCGGTCAGCCCTCGAAGATCTGCTCGATCGTCTCGCCCTCGCGGAGCGTCACGATCGCTTTCTTCCAATGGTTGCGGCGGCCCACGGACTTGCCTACCCGGCGCGTCTTCCCGCGCTGGTTGGACGTCCACACGCCGGTGACGTGCACGCCGAACAACGACTCCACTGCCTGCCTAACGAGGCTCTTGGTGGCGTCGGGATGCACCTGGAACGTGTATTCGCCGCGCGACTGGAACGCCGCCGAGCTCTTCTCGGTGACGACCGGTCGCACGATGATTTCATGCAGCGTCGGCATGGCTTACTTCCCCCGCTTCTTCGGCTTGCCGCTCGTCTTCTTGGCGGCGGTTTTCTTGGACGCCGACTTGGCGCGCGCCGTGGTCGTCTTCTTTTTCTTGGCCGGCGCGGCTGCGTGCTTGGCCGCGGTCTTCTTGGATGCCGCCTTGCGCGCGGTCTTCTTTTGCTTGGCCGCTTTGGCCGGCTTCTCGCGCTTCGGCGCGCGCTCCGGCTCCGTGTCCGCCACCGGCGGCAGATCGTGTCCGATCGCGCCGCCTTCCACGAGCACGGCATCGGACCACAACACGTGGTAGGCCGAGACGTCGGAGTACGGCATCACCTGCACCCCCGTAAGATTGCGACCCGAGAGATACACGTGCTCGTTCACTCCGTTGGTCAGAATCAGGACCTTCCGGCCCTCGAGGCCTAACCGGGCGACCAACGCCGCCAGGCGCGCCGTCTTCGGGGCGTCGTAGGCGAAGCGGTCGATCACCATCACCGCGCCCTCGCGCGCCCGCGCGTTGAACGCGCTCTTGCGCGCCAGCGCCCGCACCTGCCGCGGCACGAACTGCGCGTAGCTGCGCGGAATCGGACCGAACACCGTGCCCCCGCCCACCCAGTGCGGCGCGCGAATCGAGCCTTGCCGCGCGCGCCCCGTGCCCTTCTGCCGCCACGGCTTCTGATTGCCGCCCGCGACGAAGCCGCGCGTCTTGGTCTGAGCGTTGCCCTGCCGCTGATTCGCCAGGTACGCCTTCACGGCCTGGTGCATCACCGGCATGTTGATCGTGCCGTCGAACACCGCCTCCGGCAGCGCCACGTGATCGCGCGCCGTCCCGTTTGCCGTGTACGCGGCCGCCTCGAATGTCTGCGTCGTGTCCGCCATGGATCAGCCCTGCTTGCGCACAAGCACGATCCCGTTCCGGGGACCGGCCACCGCGCCGCGTACGTAAATGAGATTGCGTTCGGCGTCGATCTTCTCGACGCGCAGGTGCGTCTGCGTGTGGCGCTCGGCGCCGTAGTGTCCCGGCATCTTCTTGCCCTTGATCACGCGCGACGGATCCGTGCCCGGTCCGATCGAACCCGGCCGCCGATGTTTCGTGTTGCCGTGCGTGTTCGGTCCGCCGCCAAAGCCGTGGCGCTTCACCACGCCCTGGAATCCGCGTCCCTTCGTGGTCCCGGTGACCTTCACGCGGTCGCCCGGCGCGAAAATGTCGACCTTGATCACATCGCCTAACGCGTAGGTCGGAATCTCCTGCGTCTTCGCGCTGCCCGGCCCGTCGTCCAGCCGGAACGAACGCAGCACCCGCGGCGCGGCGTCGAGTCCGGCGCGCGTCGCATGTCCTATCGCCGCCTTGGTCGCGCGGCGTCCACGCGGCGTCCGCTCCTTGGCCTTGGACGGGCGCGTCACACGCTGCTTGCCGTAGCCGAGCTGCACCGACGCATAGCCGGCGGCGGCTTGGTCGACGACGTGCGTGACCGCATTCGGCTCCGCTTCGATCACGGTGCACGGCACCTGCTGTCCCGCCTCGTTGAAGATCTGGGTCATGCCCAGCTTCTTGCCGATGATTCCGATCATGGCTAACGCAATCCCCAGTAAGTGCTATTCGACCTTGATCTCGACGTCCACGCCCGCCGGCAGATCCAGCTTGGTCAGCGCATCCACCGTCTGCGCGCGCGAATCGAGGATGTCGATCACCCGCTTGTGCGTCTTGAGCTCGAACTGCTCCCGCGACTTCTTGTCGACGTGCGGCGACCGCAACACGGTCCATCGCTGCGTCTTGGTCGGGAGCGGAATCGGCCCCGACACCTGCGCGCCGGTTTTCTCCGCCGTGCGCACGATGTCCGCCGCCGCCTGATCGATCACCGCGTGATCGAATGCCTTGAGACGAATCCGAATTCTACCGGCCATGTGTTGCACCCACGCTCGCAGTTTGCCCGACGTCTATGCCTAACGAACTTACTTGATGATCTTGGTGACGACGCCGGCGCCGACCGTGCGCCCGCCTTCGCGAATGGCGAACCGCAGCCCCTCATCCATGGCGATCGGCGTGATCAGCGTGATCTCCATCTGGATGTTGTCCCCCGGCATCACCATCTC
>DASUHB010000019.1 GCA_036273715.1 Gemmatimonadaceae bacterium | reverse complement strand
CGATCCCACCGAAGAATCGGGCAACACGGCGCTGCTCGCGCTCTCGCAGCAGATCAACGAGCTCGGCGTCCCGGTCGTCATCACCGACACCGCGGGCATGCCGACCGCCGCGGTCAATCTGCCGTTCTCGGCGCCGCTCACCGACCGGCGCGTGCGCGCGTACGTCGTGTCGCTCGACAAGCAGAACGCGCCGGTCATCGAGCCGGGTATCGGCAAGGTGCACTTCGGCGATAGCGTGCTCATCACGAGCCTGCGCTTCATTCCGCTGCTCCTCGCGTCGCTGCTCGTCCTAACGGGAGCCGCCATCGTCTATGTGCTCCGAACCCGGAGTCGCGCCGATCGTGAGCGCGTGTGGGCCAGGATGGCGCGCGAGTCGGCGCACCAGTTGGCCACGCCGCTCTCCAGTTTGAGCGGGTGGGTCGAGCTGCTGCGCGACCATGCGGACGATGAGGTGTCCGCGTCGGCGGCTCGGCACATGGAAGCAGACCTCGAGCGGCTCGAGCGCGTGTCCCACCGCTTCGAGCGCATCGGCCGTCCACCGCGTCGCGACAAACTGGATCTCGGCGACCTCGTGGTGCGGGTGGGCGCGTACTTTCAAGCGCGCGTGCCCACGCTGGCGCACGCCGTGACCCTCGTGGCATCTCGCGCGAACGAACCGATCGTGATCGAGGGTGACGAGGTGCTGCTCGAGTGGGCACTCGAAGTGCTCGTCAAGAACGGTCTCGATGCGCTTGCCGGTCGCGGCGGCCGGTTGTACATGACCACCAAGCGTCTCGATCCCGACCGCGTGCGCGTGCGTGTGGCCGACGACGGTCCGGGTGTGCCGCGCGAGCTGCGCACGCGGATCTTCGAGCCTGGGTACTCGACGAAGCAATCGGGGTGGGGCATCGGCCTGTCGTTGGCCAAGCGCATTGTGGAAGAAAATCACGGCGGCCGACTCGTGCTCGCGCCGTCGGAGAAAGGCGCGACGTTCGACGTTATACTTCAGGGATGAGTCGCACCGCAACCTCACCGGACGCCCTGGCCTCGCTCAACGACGCGCAACGCGAGGCCGTCGTGCACTTCGAAGGACCGATCCTCGTGCTCGCCGGTGCGGGCTCGGGGAAGACGCGCGTTCTCACCACGCGCATCGCGCGTCTCATCGAGCACCACGGCGTCGATCCGCGCCACATACTCGCCGTCACGTTCACCAACAAGGCCGCGGGCGAGATGCGCGAGCGCGTCGCGCGCTTGTTGGGCGCCGAGCCCGAGGGGATGTGGGCGGGGACCTTCCACGCCATCGGCGCGCGCATGCTGCGTCGCGAGGCGCCGCTGGTCGGACGCACGGCCAGCTTCACGATCTACGACGAGGACGACAGCCTCGCGCTCGTTAGGCGCGTGATGGAGCAGGCGCGCATCTCCACCAAGGAGTGGGCGCCCAAGGCGCTGCGGGCCGAGATCTCCGACGCCAAGAACGCGCTGGTGACGCCGGACGATTACGCGCAGCGCGCGCTCCATCCGGTGGAGCGCGCCGCGGCCGTGGTGTATCCGCTGCTCGAGCGCGCGCTGCGTGAAGCGAACGCCGCCGACTTCGACGACCTCCTGGTGCTGCCGGTGCGGCTGCTCGAGCAGCACCCCGACCGGCTGGCCGAGTATCGCCGCCGCTTCCAGTTCCTTCTGGTGGACGAGTACCAGGACACGAACCGCGCGCAATACCGGCTGATCTCTCTGTTAGGCGGAGAGCACGGCAACGTGCTCGTGGTCGGCGACGACGACCAGAGCATCTACGGCTGGCGCGGCGCCGACATCCGCAACATCCTCGACTTCGAGAAGGACTTTCCGGCCGCGCGCGTCGTGCGTCTCGAGGAGAACTATCGGTCCACGCCGCAGGTGCTCGAGCTGGCGAACATCGTCATCAGCGCCAACACGAGCCGGCGCGGCAAGACGCTGCGCGCCACGCGCGGCGCCGGCGAAACCGTGACGCTCGTCGGAAGCCTCGACGAGCGCGACGAAGCCGAGTTCGTCACCGCGGAGCTGTTGTCGCGACGCGCCGCCGATGAAACGCTCGCCTTACGGGACATCGCGATCCTCTACCGCACTAACGCGCAGAGCCGCGCGCTCGAAGACGCGTGCCGCGCGCGGGCGATTCCGTACCGGCTCGTGGGCGCCGTCCGCTTCTACGACCGGCGCGAGATCCGCGATCTGGTGAGCTATCTCAAGCTCATCGCCAATCCGGCCGACGACGAGGCGTTTCGGCGGGCGGTGGCCGCGCCGCGCCGTGGGTTAGGCGAATCGACCATCGAGCAGCTCGCCGAACGGGCGCGCGCCGCCGGCATCCCGCTGCTCGCGGCCGCCGGCCGCCCCGACCTGCACGACGGCTTGCGCCCCGCGCAGCGTCAGGCGCTCGTCGGCTTCGCGGCGCTCATCACGCGCTTTCGCGCGCGGGCGACCGACGCGGCCGTGGACGAGCTCCTGCTGCAACTCATCGAGGAGATCCGCTTCGAGGACGCGCTGCGCGCCGAAGGCAAGGACGGGCTCGACCGGTTGGACAACGTGCGCGAGCTCATCACCGGCGCGGCCGAGACCGTGATCGACGAAGGGGGAGAGTTAGGCCTGACGCCGCTCGACCACTTCCTGCAGCGCGCGATGCTCGTCACCGATTTCGACCGGCAGGACAAGAACGCGGATGCCGTGACGTTGATGACGCTCCACAACGCGAAAGGCCTCGAGTTTCCGCTCGTGTTCATCACCGGGCTCGAGGAGGGACTCTTCCCGCTCTCGCGCACGCACGATGCGCCGAAGGAGTTGGAGGAAGAACGGCGGCTGTTTTACGTCGGCATCACGCGCGCCAAGCGGAAGCTGTTTCTCTCGCACGCGCGGAGCCGGCGCCGGAACGGCGAGACGATGCCGTCGGTGCCGTCGAGCTTCCTGCGCGGCATTCCGGAGACGATGATCGAACAGCGGGCCACCGTGCGGCTGCGGGCGACCGGCCGCGGCGTGCTGCCGCAGTCGGCGGCCATGCGCCGGCCGGGCGAGCCGGTCGTTCGGCGCTCGTCGGCGCGCTGGGATCCGGACATCGATGCGTCGCAAGACGCGCCGCGCTTCGTCAAAGGCGAACGGGTGCGACACCCGCGCTTCGGATCGGGCACGGTGATGGAGTTGAGCGGAACCGGCAAGGAAACCAAGGTGACGGTGGATTTCGACGACGAGGAAGTCGGCCGAAAGCGCCTGGTCGTCGCCTACGCGGGACTCGAACGGGACTGGGAGTAACCGATGGCCGTGACGCGTGAGGACGTTGCCCACATTGCGGGATTGGCCCGCCTGGCGCTTCCCGACGAGCGCCTAACGGAGCTCGTCGGTCAGCTCAACGGCATCCTCGCCCACATGGACGTGCTGCAGCAGGTCGATACCAGCCAGGTCGTGACGACGGCGCAGGAAGGCAACGAGCACCTGCCGATGCGCCCCGACGCCGGGCCGCCGATCGCGATGCACCGGACCCGCGAGCAGTTCGCGCCCGAGATGCGCGACGGCTTCTTCCTCGTGCCGCGTCTGGCGACGCACGAGGACACGAGCGAGGCGTCGTGACGGCGGTCGAGTCGGTCACGGCATCATTCGCCCGCATGGAGGCCGTCCGCGCGGGCGCGGACGGCCTCAATTGCGTGCTCTGGTCCGACCGCGAGCGGTCGCTCGCCGAGGCGCGCGCGGTAGACGCGCGCGCCGAGCGAGCACCGCTCGCCGGATACCCGGTGGCGGTCAAAGACAACATCGCGACGCTCGACCTGCCCACCACCTGCGGCTCGCGCATCCTCGAGGGCTACGTGAGCCCGTACGAAGCGACGGTCGTCTCGCGGCTCCGCGACGCCGGGTCCGTGGTCGTGTGCAAGACCAACTGCGATGAATTCGCGATGGGCTCGTCCAACGAAAACAGCGCCTACGGCCCGGTGCGCAATCCGCTCGACCCGCGGCGCGTGCCCGGCGGCTCGTCCGGCGGCTCGGCGGCGGCGGTGGCGGCGGGCATCGTGCGCATTGCGTTAGGCTCGGAAACCGGCGGCTCGGTCCGGCAGCCGGCGGCGTTCTGCGGCGTCGTCGGCGTCAAGCCGACCTACGGGCGCGTGAGCCGGTTCGGCCTCGTGGCCTTCGCATCGTCGCTCGACCAGGTGGGCGTGGTGGGCCGCACGGTGGACGACGCCGCGTTAGGCATGGAAATCATCGCCGGACGCGACCCGTACGACTCGACCACCGCCGACCGCCCCGTCCCGCGATACCGCGAGGCGGCATCGCGCTCGATGCGCGGCTTCGTGGTCGGCCGTCCGACCGAGTACTTCCCGGCATCGCTCGATCCGCGCGTCACCGCGCTCTGCGACCGCGCGCTGGATGCGTTCCGCGCCCAGGGCGCCCAGGTGCGCGAGATGTCGCTGCCGCACACCGAGCTCGCGATTCCGGTCTACTACATCGTCGCGCCGGCCGAGGCGTCCTCCAATCTCGCGCGCTTCGATGGCGTCCGGTACGGCCTGCGCGTGCGGGGCGACGATGGCCTCCGCGCCATGTACGAACGGACGCGTTCGCGCGGATTCGGACCCGAGGTCACGCGCCGCATCCTCCTCGGCACCTACGTCCTGTCGGCCGGCTACTACGACGCGTACTACAAGAAAGCGCAGGAGGTCCGGTGGTGCATCACCGAGGACTTTCGCCGCGCGTTCGCATCGGGCGTCGACGTGATCTTCACGCCCACGACGCCGTCGCCGGCGTTCGAGCTCGGCGCCAAGTCGGATCCGTACGAGATGTACCTCAACGACATTTTCACCGCCACGGGCAACCTGGCCGGCGTGCCGGCGCTCTCGCTGCCGATCGGACGTATCGACGCCCTACCTATAGGCGGCCAACTCATCGCTCGGCACTTCGATGAGGCGGGCATGTTCGCCGCCGCGTCGGCGCTCGAGCGCGCGTTGGGCGACGAGGCGCACCGATGACCGGGCTCCGCGACGCGCCGGCGGTCGCGGCCGCCCGCTACGAGATGGTCGTCGGCCTCGAGGTCCACGTCCAGCTCCGGACCCACACCAAGGCGTTCTGCAGCTGCGATGCGACGTACGGCGCGCCGCCCAACGTCAACACCTGCCCCGTGTGCCTCGCGCTGCCCGGCGCGCTGCCCGCCCTCAACCGCGAAGCCGTGCACCTCGCCATGCGCGCCGCGCTTGCGTTAGGCTGCACGGTCAACGACGTGTCGGTCTTCGCCCGCAAGAATTACTTCTATCCCGATCTGCCGAAAGGCTACCAGATCTCGCAGTACGACCGGCCGCTCGCGCTCGCTGGCCGCCTCGAGATCGGCGACGGCGACGCAGCCCGCACGGTGGGCATCACCCGCGTGCACATGGAAGAAGACGCGGGCAAGTCGATCCACGATCGCTATCCCGGCGCCACGGCCATCGACCTCAACCGCGCCGGCATCCCGCTCATCGAGATCGTGAGCGAGCCCGACATGCGCTCGTCCACCGAGGCCGTGGCCTATCTCGCCGCGCTCAAGCAGATTCTCGAGTACATCGACGTCAGCGACGTCAACATGGAGGAGGGCAGCCTGCGCGTCGACGCCAACGTCAGCGCGCGCCGGCGCGGCGCCACGGCGTTAGGCACGAAGACCGAAGTCAAGAACATGAACTCGTTCTCCGGGGTCCAGCGCGCCCTCGACGCCGAGTTCCAGCGCCAGTGCGTACTGCTCGACCGCGGCGAGCGCGTCGAACAGCAGACGATGCTCTGGGACGGCGCACGCGACGAAGTCAGGCCCGCACGCTCCAAGGAAGCGAGCCATGATTATCGCTACTTCCCCGAGCCCGATCTCCCGCCGCTCGTCCTCGAACGCCCCTGGATCGACGAGGTCCGCGCCGAGCTGCCGGAGCTGCCCCGCGCGCGCCGGGCGCGCTTCGGGCGCGACTACGGACTCGCTGCCGCCGACATCGCCGTCCTGACGGCATCGCCGGCGCTCGCCGAGTACTTCGAGTCGGCCGCCAAGCTGCACCGCGACCCGAAGGCGGCCGCAAACTGGGTCATGGGCGAGGTCCTCGCCGCGCTCAACGCGACCAACGAATCCATCCGCAGTTTCCGCATCACGCCGGCAGCCCTCGCACGACTGCTCGATCTCGTGCGCGACGGCACCGTGAGCCACTCGGCCGCCAAGCGCGTGTTCGCGCTGATGGTCGAGACCGGCGAGCCGGCCGACCGCGTGGCGGAGCGCGAGGGGCTTGTTCAGGTGCGCGACGCCGATGAACTGACGCGCTGGGTGGACGAGGTGCTCGCCGAGCATCCGGCGGAAGCGGGGCGATTCCGGGCCGGCGAGACGAAGTTGTTAGGCGTGTTGGTCGGGATGGTGATGAAGAAATCGAAGGGGCGCGCCGACCCGCGCCGGGTCAATCAGTTGCTGTCGGAGCGCGCCGGCGGATAGATCGGCGCGCTCAAACGCGACGCGTAATCCAGCGCCGTGTTCGGCATCCCGAAGTGCCGTCCCGCCTCTTCGGCCACGTGAAACTCGACGCGGCTCAGCCTGGCCTGCCGCCGCACCTGCTTCGCCAGCCGCAGCGCTTCGTCCCCCGACGGATCGAGCGCGTACGGCTCCGAGCGATCGAGACGGCTCAGCAAATCGATCACGTAGTCGTAGCTGCGCTCCATGTAGCGCACGACCTCCGGCGTCCCGAGATCCCAGCGGCTGTTCTCGGCGGCGAGATGGAAGATGCGCTGCCACGATTCGGTGTCGGTGACGTAGACCATACCCCGAAAGATCCGCCGGTTGGTCTGCGTGCTGAAGATGGTCGGACTGAGAATGCGATCCAGATGCGCGTCGGCGGGCGTGTGGTCGCGCACGATGAGCTCGCGCGCCTGACGCGGGTACGCGGGTCCGAGGTGCGTCTCGAAGCGGCTTTCCCAGTAGCTGTGGCCTAACCCGGTCGTGCGCGATGCGATGATCAGGTAGCGCGGCACGAAATAATTGTGCGCCACCGTATCCGCGGCCAGGTGGGCGAGGTAGCCCATGCCGAAGCTGCGCAGCGCTTCGTCGCTCGCGCGGTCGAAGATCTCGAAGCCGACGGTCCACGAGTGGCAATGGCGCCCAACGGGGGCGTACTTCTTGGCGATGCTCGTATCGGCTGCGATCGATCCGTACAGGAACTCGTACGGGAACGCGCGCAGCGTATCCGCGACCGCCGCCGGCAGCTGCCCGAGCGCGCCGAGCACCGCCTGGCCGAGGAAGACGTGGGTGCCAGGGGTCCAGGCGTAGCTCGTGGCCGGAAGGAACACGAGACCGCAGGCGATGGCGAACACGCCGGACGCCACCAGCAGCCATGCCGGCGGACGTCTAACGGCGCAGCGCAGCCACGTCCGGACGAGTACCGCGAACGTCCTCATCCGCGGAGGACGAGCTCAGACGCCAAGGCGTTTCCGCTGGCGGCGAATCGCCTTGCGGAGGTCGCGAATCTCGCGATTGACGGCGGCGTCGATGGACTCGCGCGCGGACTCGAGGTACTCGGCAACCGAATCGCCGATCTCGTCGACGGGCACGCCGTCGCGCAGCGCGTCGCCGCGCTCGGCGGCCCACTTGGCGCCGCGGTCGCGGAGCCGCCGCGCTTCCTTGACGCCGCGCTCGGCAAAGCGCTCCAGGCGCGCCATGGGGCGGCGACGGCGCGCGCGCTCGCGCGCCACGAGGGCCATGCCAGCGCCTAACGCAAGGCCGACGCCGACGGCGAGCAGCAGGTCGCCCGACAGCTCACTCCGGCCGCGGCGCCGGAGTCCGCCGGATTTTCGGCCGCGGCGGCGCAGCACGCTCGGCATTCCGTGCTTCATCTCGATGGTCATGTTCCAGCTCCTCATCGTGAGCGCGATCGTGATCACGCGCGTCTCGTTCGCGACGCACGCGGCGCGTGCGCGCCGATGATGCTCCGCCTAACGCAGAGACTCCCGCTTGCACGCCTTGCAACGTCGCCGCGGTGGATACCACCGCCTCCTCGAGCTCCCGCTGGGCAATGTTCAGCAGCGTGTTCCACTCGCCCACCCGCTGCTCCACGCCCTCGACGCCCAGCTTGGCCCGCTCCGAAACGTATCGCACTGTGCGGCTCAATTCTTCCACGTCGCCGCGTACGGTGCTCGAAATGGATTCGACGGTCTCGGAAATTTTGTTGGCGCGTCCGACGAGCGGCGACAGTTCCCGGCTCATCCGATCGAGCAGCGCACTCGCCTGTTGCGTCGTCCGGCGGAAGGCCAGCGCGGCCGGCACCAGCATCGCCACCAGCACGATCACCGCGATGCACACCAGCACGTTCGCGATCGCCGTCACGACGCCGAGCGGTCCCGTCGAGAGAACCACCTGCTTCGTGACGATCGTATCCGGGAGCGCACCCGCTCCCGCGGCCTGCACCAGCCACGCCGCCACTGCAATCGGTTCCCGCAAGCTCAATACCATGACCATGGTTCGTATGCCGAATGTCGTGTCTGCCAGCGGCGCTCGGCTCGTGCAGCGTCCGCGTGCCGCCTATGCGTCGAGCTCGGAGGCAAGCCCTACCACTCGCTCGATCGGAAGCGTGAACACGATGCCCGCGCCCGGCACGGTCAAGCTGCCGCACACTTCCTGTATGAGCGCGATCGCCGCATCCACTTTCTCTTCCACGATCACGCTGAGGAGCATCTGGTTGCTCGGCCGCGACCGCGTCGTCAACGAGCGCAGGCCCGCGAAGATCGGGACGTCCTGAGTCAGCACGTGTCCCATCCCCTCGCTGTTCACGACGGTCGCACCCGTGATGCCAAGCTCGACGAATCCCGCCAGGATGTCGTCGACTTGTTCTACGTGATTGATCACGGCGACGAGTAGCTGCATGGGCGAGACCGGGGTGAGGAGCGTAGCGTAGGGCTCGCGCGACGGAGTGTCAAGCAGTTGCTTGACTTCCGCGCTCGGCACGGTCCATCGTTCGCGGCGCTACCGCCAGTCGTCGTCACCCGCACTCGTCTCATGCAATTCGTCGTCGAAGGCTCTCGTCGCTTAAGCGGCACCATTCGCCCGTCGGGCAACAAGAACGCCGCGCTCCCCATCATCGCCGCGGCGCTGCTCACCGAGCAGCCGGTCACGCTCGAAAACGTGCCCCGCATTCGCGATGTCGAAACGCTCGTGGAGCTCGTGAGCACGCTCGGCGTGAGCATCACGTGGTCTGCCCGCAATACTTTGGCCATCCACGCGCGAGAAGTGCGCGCAACGGCACTCGACTCACGCTTGTCCGCGCGCATTCGTGCGTCGATTCTCCTGGCCGGCCCGCTGCTCGCGCGATGCGGGGCGGTCACGCTGCCGCCGCCGGGCGGCGACGTGATCGGTCGCCGCCGGGTCGATACGCACTTTCTCGCCTTCGAGCAGTTGGGCGCGTCGTATCACGTCGACAACTCGTACGAATTGCGCACCACCGGCCTTCAGGGCGCCGACGTCTTTCTCGACGAGCCGAGCGTCACCGCCACCGAGAACGCGCTCATGGCGGCCGTTGCCGCGAAGGGCACGACCATCTTGCGCAACGCCGCGAGCGAGCCGCACGTGCAGGATCTCGCGCAGTTTCTCGTCGCGATCGGCGCGAACATCGACGGGATCGGAACCAACTGCATGACCGTCGAAGGCGGACGCACCCTGCGTGGCGCGACGCATCGGATCGGTCCCGATCACATCGAGGTCGGTTCGTTCATCGGCCTCGCCGCGGTGACGAACTCGGAGCTGCGCGTGGAGCATGCGGGCGTCGAACATCTGCGCGCGATCCGGATGGGATTCGAGCGACTCGGCATCGTGTGCGAGTGCGAGGGCGACACGCTCGTCATCCGGGCCGACCAGGCGCGCGAAATTCGCCCGGATCTCGGCGGGCACGTACCCAAGCTCGAGGACCAACCGTGGCCCGCATTCCCGGCGGACCTCATGTCGATTGCGATCGTCGCCGCGACGCAGTGCAACGGGCTCATCTTGATGCACGAAAAAATGTTCGAGTCGCGCATGTTCTTCGTCGACAAGTTGATCGCGATGGGTGCGCGCATCGTGTTGTGCGACCCGCATCGCGCTCTCGTGGCGGGTCCCTCGCGCTTGCGCGGCGCGATCGTGGAGTCGCCGGACATTCGCGCGGGCATGGCGATTCTTCTCGCGGCGCTCTGCGCCGATGGGACGAGCACGATCAACAACGTTGGGCAGATCGAGCGCGGATACGAGCGCATCGATGAGCGGCTCCGCGGACTCGGCGCAAAGATCACGCGGGTGGACGACACCAAGTCGTGAGTCTCGACGTCGCGCGTGACGATGTCGCCGATGTCGCCGGCCTCGGCGTGGTCGCGTTCACGACGACGCGTGAGGCGGGCACGTACGGTACCGCAGGTCGCGATCCGGTGGGCGACGTGATGGCGCGCTGGTGGTCGCTGGTGGACGAGCTGCGCGCGTTCAGCCCGCGACTGGCCACGTCGCGGCAGGTGCACGGCAATCGCGTGCTCGTGCACCGCCTAACGTGGGAGGGATGGCTGCGCGTGGATGGCGCGGACGGACATGTCGCGCCCGAGCGCGGCACCGCGCTCGCGATCACCGTGGCCGACTGCGTGCCGGTGTTCGTCGCGCATCCGAGCGGCGCGTGTGCCCTGCTGCACGCCGGGTGGCGCGGGACGGCAGCGCGGATCCTCGACCGCGGTGTGGCCGAGCTCGTCCGCGCGGGGCACAGTGCGCGGGACCTGCGTGTGCACCTGGGCCCGTCCATTTGCGGACGCTGCTACGAGGTCGGGCCCGACGTGTACACGCAGCTCACCGGACAGAGTGCGAGCGCTGCCGGGTGCGTCGATCTCCGTGCGATTCTCGCGCGGCAGGCGCGGGAGGCCGGCATCACGCACGTCTCAGTGAGCGAATTCTGCACGCGCTGCGACAACGAGCGGTTCTTCTCCCACCGCGCCGGCGACGCCGGCCGCATGCTCGCCGTGATGGTGGCGCGCCGGGATGCAGCCTGACCTCGCCTCGACGCGGCTTGACTCCACCTAACTCCAATTCTATAATTACTTACGGTTCCCCGGCACCTGGAGCGCCGGGCGGAAATGTGGGGATGACGCCCCACATTTTTTTGTTATTGTGACCTGCGATGATCGAGACTGGCGCGTTGGAGCAGTTGATTTCGACTCGAGTCGAAGCGCTCGGCTTCGAGCTCTTCGAGCTTCGAATCGGAGGGACGCGCGCACGTCCCACGGTGCAGGTTCGCATTGATCGAGTGGATGGCGGTACGGTGACGGTTGACGACTGTGCGGCAGTCTCGCGCGCGGTCGAGGCGAAGTTGGACGAAGATGGCTCCTTGGGCGAGCGGTACACGCTCGAGGTGTCGTCACCGGGTCTCGAGCGGCGGTTGAGAAACGCAGCCGATTGGCATCGGTTCGTTGGGCGCAGGGCGAGTGTGTCGAGTCCGGCGCTCAACGGACGAGAGGAGGTGGAAATCCTTGCCGTCGCAGGGGAGCCGGGTGCGGAGATCGTGGTGCTCCGCGACGAGCGTGGTCACGAACAGCGCGTTGCGCTGGCCGACGTGAAAGACGCGCGGTTGGCGTTTCACTGGTAATTGAGAGAGGCAGTCGCGATGGCGTCCGACGACATCCTGAGTGCGATCCGCGAGGTGAGCAACACGAAGCAGCTCGATCGGTCCGAGCTGCATGCGCTGCTCCAGGACGGCATCTTTGCCGCGCTCGCGAAGAAGTACGGCCCAACGGTGCAGGCGGAGGTGTCGATCGATGAAGCGAAGGGCGAGATCCGGATCATTCGCCTTCGATCGGTGGTCGACGCGGTGACGGATCCGAGTCGCGAGATCTCGGTGGAAGAGGCGCGCATTTACGACGAAGGCTTCGAAGCGGGCGACCAGCTCGAGGAGCCGATCGAGTTCGCGGAGTTCGGACGCACGGCGGCGCAGGCGGCGAAGCAGCGAATCATCCAGCGCGTTCGCGAGCGCGAGCGCACGCGGATTCGCGACGAGTTCTCCGGCCGGGTCGGCGACTTGCTGTCGGGCGAAGTGCAGCAGATCGAGCGCGGCAAGCTCGTGATCATGCTCAACAAGTTTCGCGAGGCGGAGGCGATCGTGCCGTACCGCGAGCAGAATCATCGCGAGCACTATCACCAGGGCGAGCCGATGCGCGCGGTGCTCAAGCGCATCGAGGAAACGCCCAAGGGGCCGCGGCTGATCCTCACGCGCGCCGACGGCTTGTTCGTGAAGGCGCTCTTCCGTCTCGAGGTGCCTGAAATTCAGCAGGGCATCGTCGAGATTCGCGCGGTGGCGCGCGAAGTGGGGAGCCGCACGAAGATCGCGGTGTTCTCGCGCGATGATTCCATCGATCCGGTCGGCGCGTGCGTCGGGCTCAAGGGCTCGCGCGTGCAGGCGGTGGTGAACGAGTTAGGCGGAGAGAAAATCGACATCGTGCCGTGGTCGTCCGATCCGGAGCGATTCGCCAAGATGGCGCTCGCGCCGGCGCGCGTGGCGCGCGTGTTCAGCGATCCCGCGGGCCGCGCGATCCAGGCGGTGGTGGACGAAGATCAACTGTCGCTCGCCATTGGGCGCAACGGACAGAACGTGCGTCTGGCGTCGGAGCTCACGGGGTGGAAGATCGATCTCTATTCCAGCCGCGAGTGGCTCGAGCGCGGAGGCGAGGCGCCGCTCTTCCAGCCCTTGCCGGAGGAGAGCGAAGCGGCCGACGTGAAGCTGTCCGAAATCGAGGGACTCGGACCGGCAACGGTGGCGGTGCTCGAAGATGCCGGCTATCGGACGCTCAACGACATCATCGATCTCGAGCGGGAAGATTTTCTGAGACTGCCGGGCATTGCACCGGAGGAAGCGGATCGGATCATGGCGATGATCGACGAGCTGACCACGGAAGAGGGCGGGGAGAGCGGCGCCGGTGGTGGCGCCGACGGACCGGACGAAAGCGCAGCGTGACGGACGCGGAGCGCGACCGGCGCGTCGCGGGTCTCGTGGGACTCGGCCACCGCGCGCGAAACGCGGTGGTGGGTGTCGAGCGGGTGCGCGAAACGGCGCGGCGGGGCGGACTGGCGCTGGTGGTGGTGGCGCCGGACGCGTCGCGCCACAGTTTGGCGAAGGTGATTCCGCTGCTCAAGGCGCGGCGGGTGATGATCGTGGAGGGGCCGAGCGCGGCAGCGTTAGGCGCGGCGGTTGGACGTGAGACGACGGCGGCAGTAGGCATTGTAGATCGCGATCTGGCGCGCGGGATTCGCGCCGTTGCGAGATCGGCTCCCGGCGGGGGCTCCAGAGGAGGGGTGTTTTGATCAAGCTGCGTGTGCACGACCTGGCAGGCGAATTCGGGATTTCCAACGACGACCTGATGACCATGCTCCGGTCGATGGACGTTCCGGTGCGGAGTCATCTGAGCCCATTGACGGACGAGCAGGTCGCGAGACTGCGTGCGCGGTGGGAGCGGGAGAAGCGCGCGCGTCAGGAGAAGCCGGCGCCGGCGCCGGGCCGCCGTCGCCGTGCGACGGCGGCCGCGGCACCGGCGCCCGAGCCAGAGCCGGCCGCATCAGGGGAGCCGGTCAAGCGTCGGCGCCGCCGCGCCGCGGACATCGCGGCCGCCGAAGCGGCGGCCGCGGAGGCCGCGGAGGCGGCGGCGGTGGGGTCGAACGGCGGCGCGCCGTCCGAGACCGACGACGAACCGCACACGCACGTCGATGACGTCGAGACGCGGCGCCCCTTCGAGGCGCCGGCCTCGCCGTTGGGCCCGCCCGCCCGCCTAACGCCGGCCGATGCCCAACGCAGCGCGCACGCGCCGTCGCGCGCGTTCCCGGACACCGGCCCGGCCGAGCACGGCCGCGCCGCGCCGCCGGCCGATCATCCGGCCGCCGCGGCGCACGCCGGACCCGCGTCGGCGCCGACCCAACGCGCGCCTGGGTCGCAGCCGCCCGCCGATTGGCAGCGGCCGCGCCCGGTCGTGCCCGGTCCACCCCGGCCCAAGCCGGTCGCATCGTCCACGCCGTTCCCCCCGCGGCCCATCGCGTCGGCCGCCCCCGGCGCGGCCACGGGCGCGCCGCCGCGCCGCGAAGAAAAGCGCGGCGGGAAGCGCAAGAAAGGCAAGCGCGGCGCCGTCGATCAGGAAGCCGTGACGGCGAACATCTCCCGGACCATGACGGCCCTTCGCGGCGCTCCGACGCGCCGCGGTCCGCGGCGCGCCGATGAAGGTGCGTCGCGAGAGGAGATGGAAGCGCTGCGCGCAGCCGAAGCCGAGCGCGAGCGCACCTCCGTGCACGTCAACGAATTCATCACGGTCAGCGAGCTCGCGTCGATCCTCAAGATTCCGCCCACGCAGATCGTGACATTCGCGCTCAAGAACCTCGGGTTCATGGTCACGATCAACCAGCGCCTCGACTTCGATCAGATCGACTTGATCGCGAGCGAATTCGGATTCCATGCGGTTCGCGAAGCCGAGTACGCCGCGGCACAGGAGACGGTCGAAGAGCTGCCCGAGAATCTTGCGCCGCGTCCGCCGGTGGTCACCATCATGGGCCACGTCGACCACGGGAAGACGTCGCTCCTCGACTACATCCGGAAGGCCAACGTCGTCGCCGGCGAATCCGGCGGCATCACGCAGCACATCGGCGCCTACCACGTGTCGCTGCCCGGCGGGCGTCAGATCACGTTCCTCGACACCCCGGGCCACGAAGCGTTCACCGCCATGCGGGCGCGCGGCGCGCAGGTCACCGACATCGTCGTGCTCGTGGTCGCCGCCGACGACCAGGTGATGCCGCAGACCATCGAGGCGATCTCGCACGCCAGGAACGCGGGCGTCCCGTTAGTCGTCGCGATCAACAAGATCGATTTGCCGAGCGCCAACGTGCAGAAGGTGAAGCAGGACCTGCTGCAGCACGGCGTCGTGCTCGAGGAATTCGGCGGCAACACGCTCGCCACGCCGATCTCGGCGAAGAAGGGCACGAACGTCGGCGACCTGCTGGATCAGGTGCTCCTGCAGGCGGAGATTCTCGATCTCAAGGCCAATCCGTCGCGCAAGGCGGTAGGCACCGTGGTCGAAGCGCAGCTGGATCCGGGGAAGGGACCGGTGGCGACGCTGCTCGTCCAGCAGGGCACGCTCAAGGTGGGCGACGATTTCATCTGCGGCATGTACTCGGGGCGCGTCCGCGCGCTGTTCGACGAGCGCGGCAAGACGGTCCCGTCCGCCGGGCCGGCGATTCCGGTGCAGGTGTTAGGCATCGAGGGCGTGCCGATGGCGGGCGACCAGCTGCTCGTCGTCGAAGACGCGACCGCGGCGCGCGATGTCGCGCAGCGGCGCCAGCGCCTCGACCGCGAGGCCAAGAGCCGCCGCACGTCGCGCGTCGCCGTGTCGCTCGAGGACTTCATGGCGCAGGCCGCGGCGGGCCAGGTGCGCACGCTGCCCTTGCTCATCAAGGCCGACCAGGGCGGTCCGGCCGAAGCCCTCGCCGATGCGTTAGGCCAACTGTCCAACGCCGAGGTGAAGGTCGAGGTCGTGCACCGCGGCGTCGGCGCCATCACCGAGAGCGACATCCTGCTCGCCAAGGCGTCCGGCGCCATCATCATCGGCTTCCACGTGCGGCCGGACAACAACGCCCGCGCCGCCGCCGAGCGCGAAGGCGTCGACCTCAAGCTCTACCGCGTCATCTACGAGGCGGTGGACGACGTGCGCGCCGCGTTGAGCGGCATGCTCCGTCCTGAGGAGCGCGAAGTCACGTTAGGCGAAGCCGAGGTGCGGCAGCTGTTCCGGGTGCCGCGCATTGGCGTGGTGGCCGGGTGCTACGTGCGCAGCGGCATCATCACGCGCCAGGGTCGCGTGCGCGTGGTGCGCGACGCCGTCGAGATCTACGACGGCACCATCGCCTCGCTCCGCCGGTTCAAGGACGACGTCCGCGAAGTGCGCGACGGCTTCGAGTGCGGCATCGGCATCGAGCACTTCAACGACATCAAGATCGGCGACGTGATCGAATGCTACCGGAAGGAGGAAGTCGCCCGGACGCTCTGACCAGGCCTCATGACCATCGCGTCCATTTCGTGGGACTTGCACGTGCCAGCCGCACACTCGCTCAAGGAGAAGCGGTCCGTGCTCTCGCGCATCAAGGCCCGGTTGCACAACGAGTACAACGTGTCGATCGCCGAGACCGGCCACCACGATGCGTGGCAGCGCGCCGAGCTCACGGCGTGCGTCGTGTCCGCCGACCGGCGGCACGCCGAGTCCGTGTTGTCCACCATTGACCGCGTCGTCGGCACCGCCGCCGGGTGCCGCGTCATCGATTCCGTGCGCGCGTTTTTCTAAGGGCACGCGCCGCTTCACCGAGTGCATGGCATGAGTCCCGATCATCGTCGCGCCGACCGCGTCGCCGAAGGCATCCGCGAAGTCGTGGCGCGGTTTCTCACTGAAGGCGTCAAGGACCCGCGCGTCGTCGGCCTCGTCACCGTCACCGGTGTCGACGTCACGCGCGATCTGCGGCACGCCCGCGTCTACGTCACTGTGTTAGGCGACGAGGCCGCGCACCGCTCGACGCTCGAGGGCCTGGCGAGCCTCGCCGCGCACCTGCGCCCGCTCGTCGCCCGCGCGCTGCGCCTGCGCCTCGCGCCGGAAATCGAGTTCCGCCGCGACGAAACGGCCGAGCACGCGACGCGCATCGAATCGCTCCTCGCGCGTTTGCGCGACGACGCGCCGACCGTCGATGCGCCTCCGCGCGATGAGGATGCCGACGATTGACGGGTTGGTCCTCGTCGACAAGCCGGCCGGCATCACATCGCATGATGTGGTGGCCATCGCGCGCCGCACCCTTCACGTGCGCCGCGTTGGGCATGGCGGCACGCTGGACCCGTTCGCAACCGGCTTGCTCGTCCTCCTCGTTGGACGCGCGACGCGGCTCCTCCCGTATCTCGACGGCGAGCCAAAAGTGTACGCCGCGACCATAAAGTTGGGCGACGAAACGGACACCGATGATGGCACCGGCGCGGTGGTGCGTTCGGCTCCCGTGCCGGCGCAAGCGGCCATCGAGCGCGCGATGCGCAGCCTCACGGGAGAGATCGCGCAAGTGCCGCCGGCCTATTCAGCCAAGCAGGTGGCGGGTGAGCGTGCCCACGCGGCCGCCCGGCGCGGCGCACCGCTCGATCTCGCGCCGGTCCGGGTCACCGTGCACGAGTGGACGGTAAGCGCCTGGCGCGACGACGAGCTCGACGTCACGGTGCGGTGCAGCGGTGGTACCTACGTGCGGGCGCTGGCGCGGGACTTGGGCAGCGCTGCCGGCAGCGCGGCGCACCTGACCGCGCTGCGACGGCTGCGCAGCGGGCGGTTCGACGTCGCCGCGGCGTGCGATCTCGCGGTGCTGCGCGCCGGCGCCGCTCCCGTGCTGCCGCCGCTCGCCGCGGTGCCGTCGCTCCCCGTCCTCGCCCTCGACGACGACGCCGTTAGGCGTGTGCGCCTGGGCCGCGATGTCGCCGGAGCCGGACCCGACGCCGAGGTTGGCCACGCGGCGCTCGTCGACCAGACGGGCGCCCTCGTCGCCGTTGCCCAACGGCAGGGCGAGTGGTGGCATCCCCGCACCGTGCTCGCCGATGCCTGACGGATCCGGCCTCCCGCCTAACGAGCGCGGCACGGTGATCACCGTCGGCACGTTCGACGGCGTGCACCTGGGCCACCGCGACGTCCTCGCGCGCATCGTCCAGCGCGCCGCCGAAATGTCGCTCGACAGCGTGCTGGTCACCTTCGACCCTCACCCGCTCGAGGTGGTCAACCCGAGCGCCGCGCCGCTGCTGTTGACCGTGGCCGGCGAAAAGCTCGAAGTCGTCGCCGAGAGCGGTGTGCGATATATGGCGATCGTCCCCTTCACGCCCGTGCTCCAGCGCTACAGCGCGGCGCAGTTCGTGGACGAAGTCCTGCGCCATCGCTTCCACGTCAAACACCTCGTCATCGGCCACGACCACGGCTTCGGCCGGGGCCGGGAAGGCGACGTCGACGTCATGCGCGCGCTCGGCCACGAGCGAGGGTTCGGCGTCGAGGTCGTGAGCGCGGTTGCCACCGGCGACGGCCGTGTCGTGTCGTCGACGCTCATCCGCCGTGCCGTCGCCGGCGGCGACCTCCACCATGCGGCCCGGGCCCTCGGCCGCCCGTATTCAGTGCAGTCGCGCGTCGGACGGGGAGAGCAGCGGGGGCGGTCTTTGGGATTCCCGACCATCAATCTCGAATCGCCGCCGCCTCGCAAACTGCTGCCCCCGGATGGTGTGTACGCGGTCAAGGCGCAGACGCCTGTCGGCGAATTCGGGGGTATGATGAACCTCGGCCCGCGACCCACGTTTGGCGATCTCGCGCGGTGCCTCGAGGTGCACCTGTTCGACGCGGATATCGACCTCTACGGTGCATGTGTGCGGGTCGACTTTGTAGAGCGTCTGCGAGAAACCCGGGCGTTCGCCGGTCGAGACGAGCTCGTTGCGCAGCTTCGCCGCGATGGCGTGCGAGCCCGCGCCATTCTCGCGCGGCGCGTTGACTGAACCCGTCTATTCCGGTAACCTTCAATACTTTACCGAAATCTTCCGCGGCCCCTCCTCCCGCCGTCGCATGGCAACGATCCGTAATCGCATCATCCTGATTCTGATACTCATCGGCGCCTCCATTTGGGCGCTCTTCCCGCGCGACACGACCATCCGCCAGCTCAATCAGAATGGCGTGTGGTACGACACGACGCAGCGACACGTGCCGCTCAAGAAGGGTCTCGACTTGCAAGGCGGCATGTACCTGGCGCTCGAGGTCGATCAATCCAAGCAGGCCGTCGCGAACATATCGGAAGCGATCGATCGGGCGCTCAAGGTAGTGCGCAACCGCATCGACCAGCTGGGTGTAGCGGAAACCGACGTTCGAAAGGTCGGAAACGATCGCATCACCGTCGAGATCCCCGGTATTACCGATCAGGAGCGCGCCGAGCAGCTCGTCGAGAAGTCGGCGTTCCTGGAGTTCCAGATCACGGACAAGACCGGCGCGCTCGACAAGGTGCTCCCGCACCTCGATCAGATCATCCGCAGCAAGGGGTACGATCGAGCAGCGGGCGGTGCCCCGGGAGCGAAACCGAGTGGTGACACCACCAAGAACGCCATCTCGTCGTTGTTCACGCCCACCGATACTACGAAGACCAAAGCTGATACCGGGAAGGCGAAGGGCGCGGCGGGCGCCAAAGGCGCGGCCGCTGCGAAAGCGGACACGACAGCTGCAACGACGGACACATCCGACACCGGCGTGTTCAATGGCGCCAGCAACGGCCCGTTCAGCCGTTTGCTTCAGCCGGGTCAAATACCGGGCGAGTACTTCGTTAGCAACACCGATGTCCCCACGCTGACCAGGTATCTCTCGTATCCGGAGGTCGCTGCCGCGCTGCCGCCGGGGAAGTCGTTGCTCTGGGGGACCACGGCGGATCTTGGTCAGGGCGCGCAGGTCACGCCGCTCTACCTGGTCGATTCCAAGCCGATCATTACCGGTGAATATCTCACCGATGCCAAGCCGGCCACCGATCCGGTCGAAGGCAACATCGTCCAGTTTACGCTGAACAGCGAAGGCGGCCGGCGATTCCGTCAAGAAACCGGCAAGCATGTCGGCGACTACATGGCCATCGTGCTCGACGGCAGGGTGATGGGGCGGCCGCCGGTGATCGAGAGCGCGATCGGGACGCGGGGACAGATCACGATGCGCGGCCAGCCGCTGCAGCAGGTACAGGACCTGGCGCTCGTGTTGCGCGCCGGCGCGCTGCCGGTGCCGCTCAAGGTGGTCGATTCGCGCTCGATCGGCGCAACGTTAGGCACCGACTCGATCCACGACGGCCTCAAGGCCGGCGCGTTAGGCGTCGTGTTGGTCCTGCTGATCATGATCGGCTACTACCGGTTCTCCGGGTTCCTGGCGGTGATCGCGCTCGGCTTGTACGTGCTGTTCACCCTGGCGCTGCTGGCCGGCCTCGATGCCACGCTCACGCTGCCGGGGATCGCCGGCATGGTGCTCTCGATCGGCATCGCGGTCGATGCCAACGTGCTGATTTTCGAGCGAATTCGAGAAGAGATGGCGCGCGGCAAAACGGTGCGCGCGTCCATCGATGAAGGGTTCCGGCACGCCATGTCGGCAATCATCGACTCGAACGTGTCGACGGCGCTGACCGCGGCGGTGCTGTACTGGATCGGCACGGGGCCGGTCAAAGGGTTCGCCGTGACGCTCATCTGCGGCATCGCGGCGTCGATGGTGAGCGCGATCTTCGTGGTCAAGACGTTCTACCTCATGTGGCTCAACCGCACCCGCGGCGCCCGCACGCTGAGTATCTGATGCTGCGCATTCTGCACGACACCAAAATCGATTTCATCCGCCTGTGGAAGATCACGACGGCCGTCACGCTGCTCTTCATGGTGCCCGGCCTTATCTGGATTGCCGTGTCCGGATACCACTACAGCGTCGAGTTCACGGGCGGCACGCTCATGCAGGTGAGCTTCCCCAAGCCGCCTAACGTCAAGGACGTGCGGAGTACGCTCGACGCCGCGGGGATCAAGGGCGCGGAGATCCAAACGTTCGGCTCCGACACGGCGCTCGTCATTCGCGCGCAGGACCCGCGATCGGTAGAGCAGCAGACGCGCGGCGCCGCCTCGGTGGCCGGCGACATCCGAGCAGCGCTCACCAAGCAGTTCGGCGCGTCGAACTATCGCGTGGACCGCACCGAGGCCGTTGGGCCAAAGGTGGGCGGCGAGCTCCGACAGAAGGCGTTCTACGCCATCCTCGTCTCGTTCCTCTTCACGCTCATCTATCTCGCGTGGCGGTTCGACTGGCGATTCGGGTTGGCCGCCGTCATCGCCACCGCGCACGACATCCTGGGCACGCTCGCCTTCATCAAGTATCTGCACCTCGAGATCTCGCTCATCGTCGTCGGCGGCGTCCTGACGATGATCGGCTACTCGCTCAACGATACGATCATCATCTTCGACCGCGTCCGCGAGGACCTGCGAAAGCGGCGGAAGGAATCGATGTACGACACGCTGAATCGCGGGGTCAACGAAACGCTGCCGCGTTCGGTGCTCACGCACACCACCGTGTTTGCGTGCTTGATGGCGCTCGCGCTCCTGGGAGGCGAGGTGATCCGTCCGTTCGCGCTGGTGATGATGTTCGGCGTTCTCACCGGTACGTTCAGCTCGATCTACGTCGCGCCGGTCATCCTGTTGTGGATCGAGCGCAAGTGGCCGCGCGCGGTTGGCGACCGCGGAGTCAATCCGCGATCGGCGCGGGACACACCGTCGTCTACGCCGCAGCAGCAGCCGCCGCGCCGCAAAGCCGCCGGCGAATCCTGAGTCGCACGACACCTTCGGAGCCGCCGCCCACCCAGGGCGGCGGCTTTGCATCATGGCCGCATTCATCGACAGCCACACCCACCTTGCGGACCCCGCGTTCGACGACGATCGCGACGCGGTGATTGCGCGAGCGCGCGAAGCCGGTGCGCTCGCGCTGGTCTGCATCGGCGAGTCGATCGACGCGGCGCGCCGCGCGCAGGCCATCTCCCAGCGGCACGCCGGAGTCGTGTACTGGACGGCGGGCATCCATCCGCACGACGCCGCGGCGTTCGATGCATCGCGCGACATCCCGGCGCTGGACCATTGCCTAACGGACGGCGCCGTTGCCGTCGGCGAGTGCGGCCTCGACTACCATTACGACAACGCGCCCCGCGATGCGCAGCGGGCCGCAGTCCGGGCGCAGCTGGCGCTGGCCGCCCGCCGCGCGCGACCCGTGGTGATCCACACCCGCGACGCCGAGGACGATACGCGGGCCGTGATCGCCGATGCGGCCGCTGCAAACGTGATCGGCGTGCTGCATTGCTACACTGGGTCGGCCGCGCTCGCCGAATTCGCCATCGAGCGCGGTTGGTACATCTCGTTCAGCGGCATCATCACGTTCAAGAAATTCACCGACGACGCGCTGCTCGCGCTCGTGCCGCTGCCGCGCTTGCTCGTCGAATCTGACGCCCCATACCTCGCACCAGTTCCATACCGAGGCAAGCGCAACGAGCCGGCTTGGGTGCCGCTCACCATCGCGCGGCTGTCACGCGCCCGCGCCGCGCCGGCCGACGAGCTCGCGGCTGCGACGGCGGACAACGCGCGACGCTTCTTCGGCCTGGCGCCATCGGCCGCTCCCGGCTAGCTGGCGAGCACGCGCGACCGCGGGATAGTATGTACGCGTCTCGTTCAACACTCCGCTGAGGTGCTGGTGTCTACGACTGTTCCATCCGATATCGAGATTGCCCAACGGGCGCGTATGCGCCCGATCACCGACGTCGCCGCCGATCTCGGTCTGGCGCCCGACGAGCTCGATCTCTACGGCAAGTACAAAGCGAAGATCGCGCTCGACGTCTCGCAGCGCCCAACGCGCGGCCGGCTGGTGCTCGTCACCGGGATCAATCCAACGGCCGCCGGTGAAGGGAAGAGCACGACCCTCGTCGGACTCGCGCAGGCGCTGCGCCGCATCGGCAGCAACGCCGTGATGTGCATGCGCGAGCCGAGCCTCGGCCCCGTCTTCGGCATCAAGGGCGGCGCTGCGGGCGGCGGCTATGCGCAGGTGGTTCCGATGCAGGACATCAACCTGCACTTCACGGGCGACTTTCACGCGATCGCGACGGCGCACGCGCTATTGTCGGCGCTGCTCGACAACCATCTGACGCAGGGCAACGCGCTCGACATCGATCCGCGCCGCATCACGTGGCCGCGCACGATCGACATGAACGACCGCGCGCTGCGGCAGGCGGTGATCGGGTTAGGCGGCGTCGCCAACGGCGTGCCGCGCGAAGAGCGGTGGGTGATCGTGCCGGCCAGCGAGATCATGGCGGTCGTCGCACTCGCGTCGAGCCGCGAGGATCTCGAGGCGCGGCTCGCGCGCATCATCGTCGGATCCACCGCCGGGGCCGAGCGCAAACCGGTGCGCGCGGGCGATCTCAAGGCGGTCGGCGCGATGACCCTGCTGCTCCAGGATGCGATCCGGCCGAACCTGGTGCAGACGCTGGAAGGCGGACCCGCGCTGCTGCACGCCGGACCGTTCGGCAACATCGCCCATGGCTGCAACAGCATCATCGCGACCAAGACCGGCCTCGCGCTCGCCGATGTCGTCCTAACGGAAGCGGGGTTCGGTTCGGACCTCGGCGCCGAAAAGTTCTTCGACATCAAATGCCGCTTCGGCGGACTCGAGCCCGAGCTGGCCGTGCTCGTCGCGACCGTGCGCGCCCTGAAGATGAACGGCGGCGCGAACAAGAAGGACCTGGGCACCGAGAACCTGGGCGCGCTCGAGAAGGGTTTGCCTAACTTGCAGGCGCACATCGAGAACGTGAAGCAGTTCGGCGTGCCCGTGATCGTGGCCGTCAATCGCTTCACCTCCGACACGGACGCCGAGCTGGCGATGGTTGCCGACTTTGCGTCGAGGCAGGGCGTGTGCGCGTCCGTCAACGACGTGTGGGCGAGGGGCGGCGCGGGCGGCGAAGAGCTCGCTCGCGAAGTCCTCGCCGCCCTGGACCGCGGCGGCTCGAACTACACGCCCCTGTACGACACAGCGCGGCCCATCCGCGACAAGATCGACACCATCGTGCGCAAGGTCTACGGCGGCGACGGCGCCGACTATTCCGCCAAAGCGTCGCGGACCATCGACTATCTCGAGTCGATCGGCCTCGGCGACACACCGGTGTGCATGGCCAAGACACAGTACTCGTTCACCGATGATCCGACGCGGCTCGGCCGACCCCGCGGATTTCGCATCACGATCAACGAGGTGTATCCATCGGCCGGCGCCGGGTTCGTCGTCGCGCAAGCGGGCGACATCATGACGATGCCGGGACTGCCGAAGGAACCCGCCGCGGACCACATGGCGGTGAAGCCCGACGGCAGCATCGTGGGGCTGTTCTGAGACGCGGCACGCGAGTATATCAGGAATAGTCGAACGAGCACCCCGTGACCGTTCGCCGGCGCGCCGGGGATCCCCCCGGCGCGCTGTGCTTAGGCCCAACGACCGACCACCATCCGGAGCCACACGTGTCTCTTCCTTCCGTCTCCACGCCTAACGCTCCCGCGGCCATCGGCCCCTACTCGCAGGCCGTCCGCGCCGGCGAGCTGCTCTTTACCGCCGGGCAGATCGCGCTCGACCCCGCGTCGGGCAAGTTTCTCGAGGGCGACATCACCCAGCAGACCGACCGCGTGATGGAGAATCTGACCGCGGTGCTCGCGGCTGCCGGCGCGGCCTGGACGGACGTCGTCAAGACCACCGTGTTCCTGGTCGACCTCGCCGATTTCAGCACGTTCAACGACGCGTACGCGCGCCACCTCGACGGCGCGCGGCCGGCGCGGTCCACCGTGCAGGTGGCGGCGCTGCCGCGCGGCGCGCGCGTCGAAATCGAAGTGATTGCTCGGGCCCCGCGATAGTCCCGTTAGGCACGAAGGCCGGAGGCCGTCATGAGCACCTCCAAGACCCGCGAGGAACTGTTCCGTCTCACCGCGTTCGCGCGGTGCGCGGGTTGAGCCTCCAAGATGGGTCCGGGCGACCTGTCCACGGTGTTGGCGCCGCTGCCGCGCCAACTGGATGCACGCCTCCTCGTCGGCTCCGAGACGTTCGACGACGCGGGGATCTTTCGCCTGTCCGACGATCTCGCCCTCGTCCAGACAGTCGACTTCTTTGCACCCATCGTCGACGACCCGTACGCCTTCGGACAGATCGCGGCGGCCAACGCACTCTCCGACGTCTACGCGATGGGCGGCGAACCGCTCACCGCGCTGTGCATCGCCGCCTTCCCGACCGGACGGCTGCCGCTCAGCGTCCTAACGGAAATCCTCCGCGGCGCGCAGGACAAGGTGCGCGAGGCCGGCGCCGTCGTGGCCGGGGGCCACACCGTCGTCGATGATGAGCCGAAGTTCGGACTCGCCGTCACCGGCCGCGCGGATCCGCGGCGCTTGCTCACCAACGCGGCGGCCGTGCCCGGCGATGTCCTCGTGCTCACGAAGCCGATCGGGTCCGGCATCCTCTCCACGGCCGCCAAGCAGGGCAAGCTCGACGAGGACACGACTCGCGTCATGATCGACACCATGTCGCGACTCAACGCCGCGGCGAGCCGCGCCGCGCTCGCGGCCGGCGCGCGATGCGGCACCGACATCACCGGATTCGGACTGCTGGGACACGCGTCACACATCGCGCGCGCGAGCAACGTGACGATACGCCTGTCGCGCGCGCGCGTACCGCTGCTGCCGCGGGCGCGCGAGTTCGCCGAGGCAGGCATCACGACCGGCGGCGCCGAGCGCAACGAGGAGTATCTCGAGCAGCGCGTCGAATGGGGCGCGTGCAGCGACGTGGATCGCGCGCTGCTCGTCGACCCGCAGACGTCCGGCGGACTCCTCGTCGCGCTGCCGCGCACCGCGGTGGCCGAGTATCTTTCGCGCGTCGAGGGCGCGACTGAGATCGGGAGCGCGGACCCTCGTTCTTCCTTCGACATCATCATCTCGTGACCCGTTTGGGAGCGGATGGGGCCTGGTGGCTCTCGCGGTCTTCAAAACCGTTGCGACCTGACGACGTCGGGTTGGGTGGGTTCGATTCCCACACGTTCCCGCCACGATCCGTCGCGTGCCTGGGGGTGCTCGCGGCTCTCGTGTTAGGCGCGCCTAACGCAAGCGCGCAGCGCGCCGACAGCGCCCGCCTCGGTCCCAGCGCGCCCGTCGCCGCGGATACCTCGGCGGCTGCGCGCGCCGCGTCGCGCCGCGCCCCCATCTCGTCCAAGCGCGCGCTGCTCGAATCGCTGGCCGTGCCGGGCTGGGGCCAGGCCTCGCTCCACCGGTCGACCGCCGGCGGCTTCTTCGCTGCCCTCGAAGTCACCTCGATCGCGATGCTCGTCCAGTCCGAGAAGGAGCTCCACGCCGCCAAAGAGCTCGCGCGCGACAGCGTCTTCTCCGACAGCGTCGGTGCCAATGTGGTCAACCCCTACGCCGGCCGCATCCCGGCCCGCAAGCAGGCGGTCGAGGACTGGACGTTTCTCCTCATCTTCACGCACCTCATATCGGCGGCCGACGCGTTCGTCGCCGCCCAACTCTGGGATGTGCCCGTGCAGGTGCGTGGGCAGTCTGATGCGAGGCAGGCCAGCATCAGCGTGACGGTACCTTTTTGATGGCTCCGCGCGATCCCATCGGGGTGTTCGATTCCGGTATCGGCGGCCTAACGGTCGTCCGCGAGCTCGTGCGTCAGCTGCCGCACGAGCGCATTATTTATTTCGGCGACACCGCCCGCGTCCCGTACGGACCCAAGAGCCCCGACACCGTCCGCCGCTACAGCAACGAGATCGCTACGTGGCTCGCCGATCAGCACGTGAAAGTGATCGTCGTCGCGTGCAACACTGCCACCGCACACGCGCTCGAGCAGCTCCAGCGCGATTTCCCGCTGCCCGTCATCGGCGTCGTGCAGCCCGGCGCGCGGGCGGCCGTGTGCGCCACGCGCAATCATCGCATCGGCGTCATCGGGACGCTCGGCACCATCAACTCCGGCGCGTACGATCGTGCGATCCACGCCCTCGCGCAGGATGCGGAAGTCGTCGCGCAAGCGTGTCCGCTGTTCGTGCCGCTCGTCGAAGAGGGATGGCTCGACACCGAGGCGACGCGCCTCATCGCGCGCGAATACCTCCGCCCCTTCACATCCGATCACATCGACACGCTCGTGCTCGGCTGCACACACTATCCGCTGCTCAAGGCGATGCTCGCCGAAGTCGTTGGGCGCGACGTGCGGCTCATCGACAGCGCCGAAGAAACCGCGGCCGAAACCCGTCGCGTGCTCGCCGAGCGCCATCTGGTCGCGCCGCCGGGCGCGGTCGGCACGCACCGCTTCGTCGCCTCGGATGCGCCGGATCATTTCCTACGGCAGGGACAACGTTTTCTCGGCGCCGCGATCGACGAAGTCGAGAAGGTCACCCTCGGCTGATCCGGTCCACCGTCGCAGCTCGACGCGCTCGGGACGCACCACCAGGAACGTCTGCTCATCCATCCACGCGCCGGGATTGGCGTACACGCCATCGCGCACGCCTCGTAGTGCAGGTACGTGCGAGTGGCCAAAGATGACGAGATCGAGATCGTGTCGCAGCGTGAGGTGGCGCATCGCAATGGCGTCGAGGCCCTTGCCACCGTCGCCCGCGGCGCGCAATCGGCTCACATCGGAGCTGCCCGCCGCGATGCCTACCGACCAGTCGGGATGAATCCAACGGAACGCGCGAATCGCCCAACGATTGCGCAACACGGTGCGCAGGCGGCGGTACGCGCGATCTTCGCGCTCGCGCAGCCCGTCGCCGTGCTCGACGAGCGCGCGCCAGCCGCCCAACGGTCCCGACCACGGACCGAGATGGAAGTCGACGCCCACATCCTTGGTCAGGAGATCGCCGCCCCAGCAGTCGTGATTGCCGCCCACGTAGAGCACGCGCGTGCCGGCGTCGCGCAGATCGGCTAACGCTGCCAACGTGCGAAAGTGCCCGCGCGGTTCGACGCGCCGCCACTCGAACCAGAAGTCGAACAGATCGCCGTTCACAACCAGCGATCCGGGCTGTCCGATGCGGCTCCGCAGAAAGGACACGAGGCCGCGCTCGCGTTCCGCCGACGCGGCGCCGAGATGCGCATCCGAGAACACGTAGCACGGCGCGTCGAGCATGAGCTCATTCTAGCCGACGCACGCGACCTTTACAAACCGCCGCGGCGCACGCATCGTCCCGCCGTCTGATGCCGCCGCGCACATCCTCCGTCGAATTTCGCGTCCGCTATGCCGAGACGGATCGCATGGGTGTGGTGTATCATTCGCACTACCTCGTGTGGTGCGAGATCGGCCGCACGGACCACATTCGGCAATCGGGCATGCCGTACCGCGCGATGGAAGAGCGGGGCATCGTGCTCGCCGTCGCCGAGGCCGAGATCCGCTACCAATCGCCGGCGCGGTACGATGACATGATCCGCGTCGAAACCGTCATCAGCCGCGTTGCCTCACGCACCGTGACTTTCGACTACGTGATCTCGAACGCCGACACCGGCGCCGCGCTCGCCACCGCGAGCACGGTGCTCGTCTCGTTGAACCGCGAGCACCGCGTGGTTGCGCTGCCTCGCGACATCCGGGAGCTCCTCGCGCGTGACGCGACCGCCTCGATGTAGCGGCGCGCTGGTCGCGTTGGTCGCGGCTGCGGTCGCGTGCACGGTCCACAGCGCGGGAGCCCCTGCGCCGGCGCACGGCGCGGCCATCGACGTCGCCGCGTACGCGCAGCTGCTGCAAATGGAAGACGCGCGCCGCCTCGACACCGCGATGGTGCGCGCCGCACTCGGCTCGGGCCGCCCGGCGGAGCGCGCGGAGGCCGCGCTCGCCGTTGGGCGCGTGCACGGAACCGCGATGGCGCCGGTGCTGCGCACGCTGCTCGCCGATCCCGACACGGCCGTCGCGGCGAGCGCCGCGTTTGCGTTAGGCCTGCTGCGCGACTCGGCGAGCGTGCCGGCGCTCGAGCGCGCGTTAGGCGCGGCGCCCGGCGTGGCCGCCGCGGCCGCCTGGAGCCTGGGCGACATCGGCGGGCCGGCCGCGCCCGCCATTCGCCGTGCGTTGGGCGCCGCGTGGCCGGCGGCGGTCGCGCGGGCGCTTCTCTTGGCCGCCGCCAAAGTGCATCCGGCTCCGCTGGAGGACGTGCGGCCGTACCTCCGCCGACCCGATGCGGACCTGCGTTGGGCCGCGGTGTACGCCGTCTCTCGCTCGCCGGTCGCCGCCGCCGTTCGCGAGGTTGCTTCCCTCGCCGGCGACGCGAGCGCGCTCGTCCGCGCACAGGTCGCCCGCGCCATGTCGCATCGCGCCGCCGGCGACTCGCTCGCCGGCGTCGCGCAGCCCGTGCTCCAGGCGCTCGCCCGCGACACGTCCGCGCACGTGCGCATCGAAGCGCTGCGCGCCGCAGCCACCTACGGCGACTCGTCGCGCGCGCTCCTGCTCGCCGCGCTCCACGACGCCGATGGCAACGTCCGCCTCACCGCCGCCCAATCGTTAGGCGCAGTGCCCGACGTGGCGCGGCCCGTGTGGATGAGCGCCTGGCGCGCCGATACCGGCTTCGCCTTTCGCGCCGCCCTGCTCGCGTCGGCAATGAAGCACGACGTCGTCCTTCCCGCGGCCGAATCCGACAATCCGGACTCGTGGTGGCACGTGGGCGACTGGCGATATCGCGCCGCCGTCGCCAACGCCGGCGCCGACGCGCCGTCGATCGAGCGCATGCGCGAAGTGTCGCTGCTCGCCACGCGCGATCCGGACCCGCGCGTGCGCGAGGCGGGATTCGCCGCGCTCGCCCCCCACGCCGACACCGCCGAGCAGCACCCCTGGCGCCGGCAGTACATGTACTTCGGCCTAACGGACCGCGACGCGGACGTGCGCGCGCTCGCCATCGAGTCGCTCGTCGGGCACGCGTCGGCCGCCGAACTGCCGCGCGTGTGGGCGGGCTGGTCGCGCGCTCAGGGCGACACGGTCGACGACGCGCGCGCGGCCGTGCTGCACTACGTCGCGAGCGCTTGGAAGCGCGACAGCGCGGCGTTTCCCGACTCGCTCACCGCCTTGCTCCGCGCGATTCCGGCGCCCGCGAATCCCCTGGTGCGCGCCGCCGGGCTCGGCTGTCCGCTGTTCGCGGCGTGGCGCGACGCGCCGCCCGCAACCGTCCATCCACTCGACTGGTACGAAGCGCGCGTGCGTGACCTCGTCGTCCCGGCATGGCGCGGCGCGCGCCCGCACGCCGTCCTCGCCACCGCCCGCGGACCCATCGAGATCGAGTTGTACGCCGAGGACGCGCCGCTCACCGTGTTCAACTTTCTCTCGCTAGCACGCGCGGGCGCCTATGACCACATCGCCTTTCACCGCGTCGTCCCGGACTTCGTCGTCCAGGATGGCGACGCGCGCGGCGATGGAAACGGCGGCCCATCCTACACCATTCGCGACGAGCTGAATCGCCGTCTCTATGACCGCGGCGCCGTCGGTATGGCGCTCGGC
This sequence comes from Gemmatimonadaceae bacterium, assembly GCA_036273715.1. Lineage (NCBI taxonomy): Bacteria > Pseudomonadati > Gemmatimonadota > Gemmatimonadia > Gemmatimonadales > Gemmatimonadaceae > Gemmatimonadaceae bacterium. The sequence goes on along the minus strand of DASUHB010000019.1, from coordinate 6,465 downwards.
GGCCCCGACACGGGAGGAAGCCAGTATTTCATCGCGCTGTCGCCGCAGCCGCATCTGGACGGCGGATATACCGTGTTCGGTCACGTCACGTCGGGGTACGATGCGCTCGACGCGATTGTTCAGGGCGACAGCCTGTTCACGGTTCGCGAGAAGTGACGCGGCCCTCGATCGCAGCCACGACCGGCTGCCTCGCGGGGACGTCAACCATGCTCGGCAGTCGCTCGCTCGTCCTTGTCGTGAGCGCACTCGCAATGATCGGTTGCGCGCCGAAAGCGCCGCCGCTGACGGGAACGCCTGCGCCCGTTCGAATTCCGGAGACGAGCTTGCCGCCCGTGGATCAGCAGATCGTGTTCAATTGGGTCTTTTCGGAAGGTGGCTACCACGCGAGAGGCGATGGCGCCGCTCGGATCGCATCTCCTGACAGCGCACGTTTGGATTTCTTTGTGTCCAACGGAATGGGAGGCGGGTTCGCGTTGCTCATCGGTGATGAGCTCACCGTGCCGAAGCAGACGGACAGCCGCGTGCACGACTATCTGCCGCCGGTCCCCATGATCTGGGCGACGCTCGGGCGTCTCGCCGTACCGCCCCTCGCCGACACCGTCGCCCGCGTTGACGGCGACACCCTGCGCGTCGAGATTGGTCGCAATCCCCGATGGCGTGCCACCTTCACCAGCTCGTCCTTGCGCAGTCTCGAGCTCATCGACGGCGACCGCATTCGCGAGCGAACCATCCGCGACGATGACCGCCACGTGGTGTACGAACAAACTGACGCGCACCGCTCGCTCGATATCGTCATCACGCGCGTTGATACCGTTTCCACATTCGATGCGTCGATCTGGCATTAGCTGGCTGCTCGCGTTCATTCCGCTGCTCACCGGAGCCTGCATCTACGGCTTCGCCGGCGGCGGACTGCCGCCGCGCATCAAGAGCGTCGCCGTGCTGCCGTTCGACAATGAGACCGCATCGGCCACGCTGCAGGGTGAGCTGTACACCGAGATGCGGCACGATGTCGAATCGCGGCTGGGTCTGCACGAGGCCGCCGAAGACAAAGCGGACGCGGTCGTCAAGGGCACGATCACCAAGTACGAGGCCGACATTCCGATCGCCTACAGCGCCGATCCCAACCAGGCGAACTCTGCCCAACGGAAGGTGCAGATCACGGTCGACGTCGACATCATCGACGAGGCCACCGGCCGCTCCATCTGGTCGCAGAAGGGGTTGATGCGCGACGGCTCGTACAACGAGCGTGACGAAGCCACCGGCCGGAAGGAGGCCATCCAGAAAATCGTCAACGACGTCGTGGCGGGCGCGCAATCGCAATGGTGACCCGGCTCGCGGGCGCGCGACCCGGACGCGTGACCGTGGGCTGCCTCACGCTCATCCTGCTCGTCATCGTGTTCGGCTACGTCGCGTACGCCGTGGGGCAGGTGTATTGGCGCTACTATCAGTATCAAGATGCATTCAATCAGCAGGTGAGGTTCGCCGCGGCATCGCCCGATGATACGATCATCGTACGACTGCGTGCCCAGGCGGACTCGCTCGGCCTGCCGCCGGACGCCCAACGGATCCATGTGCGCCGCACGTCCAAGGGCATCACGATCTGGTCGCAATACGCCGATTCGGTGTTTCTCCCCGGAATGAATCGCGAGCTGGACTTCACCGTGCACGCGGAAAAGTCGTTCTGAGCGTGCGAGCGCCGGCGTCCAAGGTCTTGTCGTTAGGCGGAGCCATGCGCTGGCGCGCCGATGCCGGACGCGTTGCGTTCACCAACGGCGTCTTCGATCTCCTGCACCCGGGCCACGTCGATCTGCTCCTCACGGCGCGGAACACGGCAGACGCACTCATCGTCGGCATCAACAGTGATGACTCGGTGCGGCGTCTCAAAGGCGCCGGACGCCCCGTACGATCGGCCGCCGATCGCGCCTACGTGCTGGCCGCGCTCGAGTGCGTGGATGCCGTCGTGGTCTTCCCCGAGGACACCCCGCTCGCGATCATTCGTGCGCTCCACCCCGAGGTGCTCATCAAGGGCGGCGACTATGCGCCGGCGGATGTGGTCGGCCGCGCGGAAGTCGAGGGCTGGGGCGGCCGTCTCGTCATTGTTCCGCTCACCGCGGGACATTCCACTACCGCAATCATCGCATCGCTTCGTGACCGCATCTGAGCCAACGCCGCGTACCGGACGCGGACCGCACAAGCTCCGCGCCATTACCATCGAGCGCGGCGCTGCCCCGTACGCCGAAGGGTCGTGTCTCATCGCGTTCGGTTCGACGCGCGTCCTCTGCACCGCGAGCATCGAAGAGGGCGTGCCCGGGTGGCGCAAAGGCCGCGGCGAAGGATGGCTCACCGCGGAATACGCCATGCTGCCCCGCGCCACGCACACGCGTACGGGGCGCGAGCGCTCCCAAGTGGGTGGACGCACGCAGGAGATCCAGCGGCTCATCGGGCGCAGCCTCCGCGCGATGCTCGACGATTTCCGCTTCGGCGAGCTCACGCTCAAGGTCGACTGCGATGTCTTGCAGGCCGATGGCGGCACGCGCACGGCATCGGTGACCGGCGCCTGCGTTGCTGTGTGCGACGCATTCGCGTGGCTGGTCGCCCGCGGCCGCCTAACGGCAACGCCCGTCAAGCGGCGCGTCGCCGCCGTGAGCGTCGGCATCATCGACGGTGAGCCGCGTCTCGATCTCGACTATTCCGAAGACGTGCGGGCCGGCGTCGACATGAATGTGGTGATGACCAGCGAGGGACGATTCGTGGAAGTGCAGGGCACCGGCGAGCACGCGACGTTCGAGCGCCGGGAGCTGGATCAGCTGCTCGAGCTGGCCGCCGGCGGCGTGCGGGCGCTGCTCGAGGCGCAGTCGCGCGCGTTAGGCGTGTGAGCGGGCGGCCGGCGGCGCCGCTCATCCTGGCCACGCGCAGCGTCGGCAAGCTGCACGAGCTCCGTCCCATGCTGGCCGGATACGGCATCGAAACCCTCACGCTCGACCACGCCGGCGTGGCCGAGCGCCCCATGGAGGAAGAGGCGCTCGAGCAGTTCCCGACCTTCGAAGAGAATGCGCTCGCCAAGGCGCGCTATTTCTTCGAGCGGGCCGGCCGCCGCCCCACCGTGGCCGACGATTCGGGGCTCGAGGTGCTTGCGTTAGGCGGTCGGCCGGGTGTGCACACCAAGCGCTGGAGCGGTCGCACGGACCTGAGCGGCCGCGCGCTCGACGCCGCGAACAACGCGAAGATGCTCCACGAACTCTCCGGCATGGCCGATCGGCGCGCGCGCTATGTGTGCGTCGCCGCGTACATCGATGCATCCGGCGAGCACGTCTGCCGTGGCGAGAGCACCGGGCGCATCCTCGACGCGCCGCGCGGCGCCGGCGGCTTCGGCTACGATCCCTTGTTCATGTCCGACGATCTTGGCGTCACGTTCGCCGAGGCGACGCGCGAGCAGAAGGAGCAGGTGAGTCATCGCGGTCGAGCGTTCGCGCAGCTGGCGGCCTGGTTGTCGGCGAACTCGAGGTAGACGCACCCCGTGTGTAGTTGCACCGCGCCGAGGCTCGTCGGATATGGCTCGAGGCAAAGCAAACGGCCCGCGGCAAACAATCGCCGCGGGCCGTCCTCATGCTGCTGTCAATCGGATCCAATGCGCCCTGTAGGAATCGAACCTACAACCTAATGATTAAGAGTCATTTGCTCTGCCAATTGAGCTAAGGGCGCAACTCTCTCCGCCACGCGCCAGGGAGGACTCGAACCTCCGACCCACAGCTTAGAAGGCTGTTGCTCTATCCACCTGAGCTACTGGCGCTCGAACCAGTTCCCTCTCGCGCGGCGGTCTACTCGTCCCACTCGATCGTGACTCGGGACGACTGCCAGGTCGGGGCGACCGGATTTGAACCGGTGACCTCCTGCTCCCAAAGCAGGCGCGATACCAGGCTACGCTACGCCCCGCAATCACCCACCATTCACTGTTCCAGCACCGATCTGCCTCCCATCGTCTACTCGAGGCAGCGAATCAACACAGACTTGGCAAAATAGCCGAGCACGAACTGGCGGTCAACGCGATCGCCTGGGATCCACGTCCGAGCTCTGTTTCATGTTTTTCAACAAACACCGCATCGATGCTCACCACGCTTGATGGACCAGGCGCCGAGCAGCAGAGCGATCCGTGCGATTTCCGTGCTCTTCTCCGTTCAATCCGCGTGTACAGGCGAGGAAGCCGAGCACGCGCACGCCAGCGAGCGGGGGTGCACGTCGCCCGTTAGGCGGAAGCGCGGGCGCGCGATGGCGGGTGAGGATGATTTCACGAACACGTCCGCCCACGGGACTTGAACTCTGGAAAATCTGCCAGTAAGTTGCTCGCCCCTTCGACGATTTCGCGCGAAAAAGTTCGAGCGTTGGGGTTGACGGCGGGGATGAACAGCAGTAGCATTAGCGGCTGCCACAGAAAGCGTGGCGGATCGTGATATTTGCTGATTGACAATCGATGTGAGAGACGGTTGTGCGAGGCGGACTCGTTGATCTCGCGATCTGTTCGGATGGCGAGGGAGAGTCGACCTGAACAACTTTTGTGATTCTGGCGTTGTCGTGCTGAGGCACGGCAGCTGTCGGAAAGAGCCACAAGCGAACTTTTCTCATTGGAGAGTTTGATCCTGGCTCAGGACGAACGCTGGCGGCGTGCTTAACACATGCAAGTCGAGGGGGGTGGGGCAACCCACTCACCGGCGAACGGGTGCGTAACACGTGAGCGACCCGCCCTACCAGAGGGGGATAGCCGGCCCAACGGCCGGGTAATACCGCATACGCTCTTTGGGCTACATGGCCTGGGGAGGAAAACCCGCAAGGGTGCTGGAGGAGGGGCTCGCGGCCTATCAGCTAGTTGGCGAGGTAACGGCTCACCAAGGCGACGACGGGTAGCTGGTCTGAGAGGATGGCCAGCCACATTGGGACTGAGAGACGGCCCAGACTCCTACGGGAGGCAGCAGTGGGGAATATTGCGCAATGGCCGAGAGGCTGACGCAGCGACGCCGCGTGTGGGATGAAGCTCTTCGGGGTGTAAACCACTGTTGCCCGGGACGAAACTCCTGCTTAGGCGGGATTGACGGTACCGGGTGAGGAAGCACCGGCTAACTCCGTGCCAGCAGCCGCGGTAATACGGAGGGTGCGAGCGTTGTCCGGAATCACTGGGCGTAAAGGGCGCGTAGGTGGCTCGTGAAGCGTGCGGTGAAAGTCCGAGGCTCAACCTCGGATCGGCCGTGCGGACTCGCGGGCTGGAGCGTTGTAGAGGCGGGTGGAATTCCGGGTGTAGCGGTGGAATGCGTAGAGATCCGGAAGAACACCGGTGGCGAAGGCGGCCCGCTGGGCAACTGCTGACACTGAGGCGCGACAGCGTGGGGAGCAAACAGGATTAGATACCCTGGTAGTCCACGCCGTAAACGATGGGCACTAGGTGCTTCGGGGAGCGACCCTCGGAGTGCCGGCGCTAACGCATTAAGTGCCCCGCCTGGGGAGTACGGCCGCAAGGCTGAAACTCAAAGGAATTGACGGGGGCCCGCACAAGCGGTGGAGCATGTGGTTTAATTCGACGCAACGCGAAGAACCTTACCTAGGCTTGACATGCAGGAGAAACCCCTGAGAAACCAGGGGCCCTCTTCGGAGTTCCTGCACAGGTGCTGCATGGCTGTCGTCAGCTCGTGTCGTGAGATGTTGGGTTAAGTCCCGCAACGAGCGCAACCCCTGTTCCCAGTTACCAGCGGGTAAAGCCGGGGACTCTGGGAAGACTGCCGGTGCCAAACCGGAGGAAGGTGGGGACGACGTCAAGTCATCATGGTCCTTACGTCTAGGGCTACACACGTGCTACAATGGCGGGGACAGAGGGCTGCGAGCCGGCAACGGCAAGCCAATCCCGTAAACCCCGCCTCAGTTCGGATTGTCGTCTGCAACCCGACGGCATGAAGCTGGAATCGCTAGTAATCGTGGATCAGCTACGCCACGGTGAATACGTTCCCGGGCCTTGTACACACCGCCCGTCACGCCATGGAAGCTGTGAGCGCCCGAAGTCCGTGTCGCAACCCGCAAGGGGGCAAGCGGCCGAAGGCGAGCGCAGTGACTGGGGCGAAGTCGTAACAAGGTAGCCGTAGGGGAACCTGCGGCTGGATCACCTCCTTAACGGATACGCGAGTAGGCCGACCGACGCGAAAGCGTCGGGAAGTCCCGAGAGCGCAAGCTCGACGGATGGACCGTGCTGAAAGCTCCGTAAGTCGCTCGCCTCGTACATTCATTTCCCAGACCCAATTCTTTTGCTTCGACGCCGAGTTCGGGGACACCCGAGCTGTCCGAGCGTCATCGCTATTTGACAACGGAAGTAGTGGTAGATCGCGGATTTGAGAATCCTTATTGAGAGACTATTTCGACTAGCTCGAAAGATTGTCACTCAAAACGTAGGAGCAGGAAATAGTAAGATCGTAGGCGCTCTGCTTGATC